>NZ_JAUQTX010000143.1:0-17378 GCF_059803775.1 Azospirillum sp. UFLA03-27
GTTATAGTCTCGTGGGCTCGGAGATGTGTATAAGAGACAGGGCGTGTTCTGGTCAGCACGCCGTGCTTGGTGGCGCGCCGCGCCTGCGGGGTGTCGGGCGGCGGTTTCGTCAGCAGGTCGCGGTGATCGGGAACGGCGATGCGCAGATAGCTGCGGATCTGCTGGATCCACTTGCGTGCCAGCTCTTCGGAGATGGACAGCTCCGCCGCGATGTCCGCGTAGGGCTGTTCCTCAATGAAGCGCATGCGGGCGGCTTGGCGCATCCGCTCGTCCCGGATGCCGTCGAGCGACTCCAGGACCTTGACCAGCAGGGCACGGTCGGCGTTGGTGCGTTCCGGGTCCATGGCGTCCCGCCCGCTGGACCCGTCGGCGATGGAGGCGATCTCGACGAGGGAGCCGACTAGGACGGGGTGGCGCTGGTGGGCGCGGTGCCGGTCGATGAAATGGTTGATGGCGGTGCGCCGCAACCAGGTGCGCGTGTTGAGGATGGAGCGCGCGTAGAGGGGCAGGACATCCGACAGGCTGAGGCAGAGCCCGCTCAGGCAGTCGTGGATTTCCTGCCTGTTTCCTTTGCACAACCTTTGATATGTCCAGAACAGGTCGGTGTAATGGCGGCACCAGAAGACCCAGAAGGCGGTCTGGTCCCCGGTCGCGATGCGTTCCAAAAGGCCGGAATCGTCCAATTCGTGGAGATCCTCCCCGGTGCGGGAGAGAAGCCGCGGCGATCCGGCCATGGACAGGGAGGGCCAGGGGCGTTTCGGTTCCCGCCGCCGATCCAACGCTGTTCCGGTGGGGGTATCCCCCAAAGGTTGCGCTCTTTGCTGCATATGACGTCCCTTGCGCGTTTTGCTCAAGGGACGCTCGCCAAGTTCTACGTGTGAACGAACTGGATATACTTTTTTTCGAAATACCTATGTATTTCGGACGATATTATCTAAAAAAAAGCCTATCCGACCACAACCGCACTATGTCTTGATAATCAAGACATGGCTATGCACACGCAGGCGAATGCGTCGATTCTATGGGTTCGAAGCGAAGGATCGGGATAGGGGCAGTAACGCCACGCGGCGCCAAGCCGTTCAGGGCCTTAAGGATAAAAGTGTATTAACCAAAGGGATCGAATGCTCGATCGCCGCCCTGACAATGTTTCCAGATTTCTATAATTTCAGGGGGGTGATACCGCGGTGTGCGGGGCCATCCGAATCACCTGCCGGATGGCAGGAGTGGAGGGGCTCGAACCCCCAACCCCCGGTTTTGGAGACCGGTGCTCTACCAATTGAGCTACACTCCTGTCGCCGCCTTGCAGCGGGAAGCCGCTTTTAGGCGATTTCAGAGCGGCACACCAGCGGAAAATTGCTGCGATCCACCCCGAAACGCTCTTTCACCAAAGACAGGACGGCAAGAGGACCTGGGGGAAGCACCTCGACCGTGGCCGGACCACCGCCAGCCCTTCATCCCTAATATATGGGAAGTGAAAATTTACCGACAGAAGTAAATATTGTTATGAAGCGGAATGAAAAGTCCGGTCTATTTGTAGAATTACGACACATTTGAAAATATCGATGTCAAATTTTAAAGAATGACGTCGGAGAAATCATGGTTGGCGTGGGAAGGGTTGGGGTGTGACGCCTCCCGCGTCACGGGCTCGTGAAGCCGTGGCGGAGCAGGATCGCCTGACCGGCTGGGGACAGGATGCTCTGGGCGAGCGCTTCCGACCGCCTGCGGTCCGTGCCGTTCAGGACGGCCAGCCCATAGTCGGCACCCACGGCCATCGCCTCCGGCAGGGCGACGATCCTCAATCCTGGAATCTCCCGGGCCGCGAGCCGCGCGTTGGTCCGGTAGGTCAGGAACAGGTCGGCCTTGCGCCGCTCCATCAGCCAGCCGTAGGGGTCGCGCCCCTCCGGCGGCCCCTCGCTCTCCGGCCCACCGGTGAGCCGCAGCGCCTTCGCGTCCAACGCCGCGAAACTGCCGGGGCGCAGGGCCTCTGCCTTGCGGAAGACCTCCCAGGCGTAGTCGCCGGCGGGATCGGCCTGCGGCGTTGAGGTGCCGAGCCTGATGGAAGAGTCGAGCAGGCGGTCGAGCAGCGTGTCCGCCGTGACCCCCACCTCCGGCTGGGCGATGGCGCAGAGCCGGTTGTGGGCGAATGGTCGAATGGTCGCCGCGCGTCCGACGTCGGCCAGCGCGCGGGGATGGGCCATGTTGGCGGAGGCGAACAGGCCGCTCTCTCCACTTTGCAGCAGCCGTGCCTTCAGCAAACCGGAAGGAGCGAAGACGGGGGCGATCCGGATGCCTTCCCGCGCTTCGAACGCCTGGACCAGTTCGCCCAGCGCGGCCTTCAGGCTACCGGCGGCGAACAGGTGAACCGCACCGTCCCACCGCTCCGCCGTCTTGTTCATGGAGATCCCTGTCCGCACCGCTTGTGTCCAAACGCCTTTTTCTTATGCATAGAGCACGGAGCGGACGTGGAAAAGAGCGAGGACCAATGCTTCCCGTCACGGCACGGCCGCTTCGGGCGCGTTCATCCGGAAGCGCCGGACAGGGAGCGCATCGTCTTTCCCACAACTTAAAACACATGTTCGTCGGGCTGCATGCCGCAGCTTTTCCCCGTCAAGGCAACCCGATGCGACAAGCGTGTCGGTCATGAGTCCTTCGGGCTTCGACGCCCTGCCGTTAGTGAAGCGTGCCGTGAGGGGTGCGCACCCAGCGCCCTCGGTCGGCGCAGTGTTGCGATGCGGTTCGCCAGCCCAGCACCGCTTACGACAAGGATATGAATGTTACAAATTCCGACAAACTAGGACTAACACCCAATCCGAAATCGTATGATAAAAATAGCTACCTCAGATGGAGATCCGACGGGGTCTTCGTTAATCAAAGGTTAGCAACGACCATCGCGTGAAGGTACCGGTCCAATGAACTCGTCCACCAAAGCCGCCTCCTTCATCTTCATCCCTAACGAAGATGTGGGTAAGAGAAAAGCGCCTTGGTGGGCTTTCTTGGCGGCAAGTGCCATTCTTGCGGGTGTGACGGCGCCCGTGCTCGCGCAACAGCTGCCGGCCCAGCTCCCCTCCGGTGCGGAACCGCGTCCGGAGGCGCCGCGTCCGGTGATGCCGCTGCCCTCGGTGCCGGGCGGCGCGGTGACGGTGCCGAAGGCGCCCGCGGCGGAGGCACCGGCGGGGGCCGAGAATTACCGCCTTACGTTGCGGAGTGTCTCCATCGAAGGCGCCACCGCCTACAGCCAGGACAGCCTCAAGACCGCTTACCAAGATATGCTGGGCCGCGAGGTGTCGGTGGCGGACCTGTTCAAGATCGCCAACGACATCGAGTTCCGCTACCGCAACGACGGCTTCATCACCAGCCGGGTCATCGTTCCCGCCCAGACGATCGAGGACGGCACCTTCCGCCTCCAAGTGGTCGAGGGCTTCGTGTCCGACATCACTTATCCCGACGACATCGGCCCGGCGCTGGCCGCGGTCAAGCGGCTGGTGGAGCCGCTCCGCGGCGTCAAGCCGATCAACGTCGCCGAGGTCGAGCGCCGTCTTCTCCTGGCGAACGACCTTGCCGGCCTGAGCGTGCGCGCCAGCCTGGAGCCGTCGCCGGACACGCTCGGCGCCTCGGTGGTGGTGGTGAAGACGGACCGCAAGGCGGTGGACGCCCTGGTGTCGTTCAGCAACCGCAACACGCCCTATCTCGGCACCGCCCAGACCACCGCGACGGCGGCGCTGAACTCCTTCGGGCCGAACGCCGACACGGTGAACCTCAGCGGGCGCGTGTCCTCTCCGGCGTCGCGGGCCTGGTCGGTCGGCGCCGGCTATCAGGCGCTGGTGACCGGCGACGGGCTGACCTTCTCGGCCACCGGCTCCTATTCCAAGTCGCGGCCCGGACTGACGCTGGACCCGCTGGACGTGGAAAGCTGGGTGGCCGCGGGTGTGGGCACGCTCAGCTATCCGGTGATCCGCTCGCGCCTGGAGAACCTCCGCGCCGTCGGCGAGTTCGAATACCGCGACGTGAACACCGACATTTCCGGCGACCGCTTCAACCGCGACCGGCTGCGCATCCTGCGCGGCGGTTTCAGCTATGACCGGACCGACAATTGGGACGGCATCACTGCGGTGCGCGGCCTCGTCCACCAGGGGCTGGACATCCTTGACGCGACGAAGCTCGGCTCCGCCTACGCATCGCGCGAGCGCGGGCGCAGCGACTTCACCAAGCTCACCGCCGACATCACCCGCGTGCAGCAACTCCCGGCCAACTTCAGCATTTTCGCGACGGCCACCATGCAGGCCGCGGGCACGCCGCTGCTGGCCAGCGAGCAGATCGCGCTGGGTGGCCCGAGCTACGGACGCGCCTTCGACGAGGGCGAGATCTCCGGCGACAGCGGCTGGGCCGGGTCGCTGGAGCTGCGCTACACGCCGGTGGTCCCGGAGAACGCCTTCGCGCAGGCCGTCCAGATCTATGGCTTCGTCGATGGCGGCGAGGTGTGGAACCGCTCCAGCCTGGAGCAGAACAGCCGCAATTCGCTGGTTTCCGTGGGCGGCGGCGTGCGCGCCAGCCTCGTGGAACGGCTTTTCGCGACGCTTGAGATCGACAAGCCGCTGACCCGCCGCGTCGCGACCGAGGGCGACAAGGACATGCGGGTCTTCTTCAACATCACTGCGCAATACTGATAGGGCCGGGGGATACAGGACATGGGCAAGGGCAACGTCACCACCACCTCCGGCTTCACCGAGCTTCCCGGCGCGCGCCGCCACCGCCAGACGCTGCGCCAGCGGCTGCTGCTGTCCTCCGCGACGGAGGCGCCCCAGCGCGGCGGCGGCACCCGGCGCCAGCGCCGCGCGGCGAAGGCGCAAGGGGGCATCGACTTTGCGCGGCTGGCGCTGCGCAGCGTGATTGGCGTGGCGCTGTCCACCCTGTTCGCGGGTGCGGCCTACGCCAACCCGCTGGAAGGCACCGTCACCGCGGGCGCGGCGACCATCCAGTCGGCGACCCCGAAGTCGATGGAGATCCTGCAGTCCACCGACAAGGCCATCATCAACTGGAAGTCCTTCAGCATCGACGCCGGTGAGAAGGTCACCTTCCAGCAGCCCTCGGCCTCCAGCGTCACGCTGAACCGGGTCACCGGCAACGACCCGTCCAAGATCATGGGCAGCCTGTCGGCCAATGGCACGGTCATGCTGGTCAATCCCAACGGCGTGGTGATCGGCGCCGGGGCGAAGGTGGACGTCGGTGGGCTGGTGGCGACCACCGCCAACATCTCCGACGCCAACTTCATGGCGGGCAAGTACCAGTTCGACCAAGCCTCCACCAAGCCGAACGCCATGGTGGTGAACGAGGGCGACATCACCGTCAAGGACAGCGGCCTGGCCGCCCTCGTGGCCCCGCACGTCCGCAACTCCGGAGTCATCCGGGCGAAGCTGGGCAAGGTGGCGCTGGGCGGTGCCGAGACCTTCACGCTCGATTTCCACGGCGACGGGCTGATCAGCTTCGACGCCAGCTCCGCCGTGAAGACGGTGGCGAAGGACGCGGACGGCAAGCCGGTCGCGGCGCTGGTCGTCAATTCCGGCGAGATCGCCGCGGAGGGCGGCAGCGTCACCCTGTCGGCGCGCGCCGTGAAGGGCGTGATCGACAACGTCATCAACACCGACGGCGTCATCAAGGCCACCTCGGTCGGCAGCGCCAACGGCAAGATCGTCCTGTCGGGCGGCGACACCGGCAAGGTCACCATCGGCGGCACCGTCGACGCCAGCGGGCGCGGGGAGGGGCAGACCGGCGGCACCGTCGTCGCCACCGGCGCCGAGATCGCCGTGAAGAAGAATGCCCGCGTCGACGCCTCCGGCAGCAAGGGCGGCGGCGAGGTCGCCATCGGCAGCAAGACGGGCCGTTCCGGCACCTGGTCGGACAAGGTGACGGTCGAGGCCGGCGCCACCCTGTCCGCCGACGCCGTGAAGTCCGGCAAGGGCGGCAGCGTGACGGTGCTGTCGCAGAAAAGCACGAAGCACGCCGGTAAGATCTCCGCCCGCGGCGGTGCCGAGGGCGGCGACGGCGGCTTCGCCGAGGTGTCCAGCCATAAGGACATCACGCTGACCGGCAGCGTCGACCTGACCGCGCCCAAGGGCGCGGCGGGCACCTTCCTGCTCGATCCGGAAAGCCTGCGCATCGTCAGCTCCGCCGGGGGCAGCCAGGACGGCGCTGCGGCGGACGGCACGATCGGCGTCAACGACCCCAACCTGGGCAGCGGCGACGCCGTCAACACGGTGTCGAAGCAGGTGCTGGAGAGCATCGCCGGCAACGCGAACATCGTGCTGGAGGCGTCGGGCCTCATCACGGTGGAAACCAGCCTCGATCTCCAGACCACGGCGGGCCACAGCTTCACCCTGCGGTCGCTGACCACGAGCGGCATCGCCTTCACCGACGCCAGCTACGAGATCCGCACCAACGGCGGCGACATCGTGCTGGAAGCCAACGGCATGGCCAGCAACCTGACCAACATCGGGAAGCTGACGACCCGCGGCGGCGCGGTGCGGCTGACGGCCACCAACAACGTCCAGCTTGCCAACCTGATCGACACCACGCCGGTTTCGGGCAGCGCCGGGGCGGTCTCCGTCAGCGCTCAGGGCGGGTCGCTGACCGCGTTGGACGCCGGCCGGATCGTCGGCGGCCCGATCTCCCTGACCGCCGGCGGCGCCATCGGCGCCAGCGGCGCGGCGGTGTCGACCAGCAGCACCCAGCTCTCCCTGGTCACCGGCGGCGACCTGTTCGTCACCAACGACCGGACACTGACCGACCTCTCCGTCACCAGCACGCACCGGACGGTCGGAGCCGACAGCCAGTTCTTCCTCGCCTCCACGGGCTTGATCTTCACCGTCACCGATTCGTCCGGCGGCACCGCGCTCGACACGATCAGCCAAGTCGGGGGCCTGAACAGCTTCGCCTTCCGCGGTGATCGCAACGTCCAGGTCGGCACGGTCAGCGCCGGAACGGGGTCCGTCGCGCTGACCAGCACCGCCGGCAACATCACCGGCACGGGCGCGAGCCTGCTGACCGGCGGTGCGCTGACGCTGACCGCCAAAGGTTCGTCGGGCAGCAACGGTGCCATCGGCACGTCGTCGCAGGCGCTGAACACCGCCGGCGCCAGCCTGACGGCCACGGCCGGCAGCGGCGGCATCAACCTGTCGAACACTGGCGCGCTGGCCTTGGCCAATCTGACCAGCGGCGGCTTTACCACCATCGCGGCCACCGGCAACCTGACGGTCGGCGCGGTGGCCAGCGGCAGCAACACGCTGACCCTGACCAGCAGCGGCGGCAGCATCCTGAACGATGCCGACGCCTCGACCACCATCAGCTCCTACAGCCTGGTCCTGAACGCCGCCGGCAGCATCGGCACCAGCGGCACGGCTCTGACCGCCGGCTCCTACAACATCGACGCCACTTCCGGCGCGGGCGGCGTCTTCCTGACGACGTCGGGCTCGGCGGTGCTGGGTTCCATCGTCTCGACCAACGGCGACGTCGCGATCACCACCGGCGGCACGACCACCATCGGGACGATCACCAGCGCCAACGGGACCAGCAGCATCTCCGTCACGGCGAACGGCACGGTGTCCGACATCACCGCGACCACGGTCAATGCCGGGGCCAACGGCAACGTCACCCTGACGACCGCCAACGGCAGCATCTCCGGCCTGTCCGGCACGATCACCGGCGACAACGTCACGCTCGCCGCCGGAGGCAGCACCTCCACCGTGACGGTGAACACCGCGGCGAAGCGGCTGACGGTCACCAACAACGCGGGCAACATCACGGTCATGCAGACCGGCGCCGTGACGGTGGACAACATCACCTCCACCGGCTCGTCGGTCTCGCTCACCGTCAGCGGCGGCGCCGCCACGCTGGGGACGATCAAGACGACCACCGGCGCGATCTCCGTGACGGCGACCGGCGGCGCCATCCTGGGCAAGGACGCCAACAACCGGCTGTCCGCCAACAGCATCACCTTGAGCACGGACGGCGCCATCGGGAGCTTCGGCACCCATCTGCGCACCTCCACGGGGGCGCTGACGCTGAGCAACGTCGGGGATCTGTATCTCGACAACAGCGGCGTGATCCTGACCGGCCTGTCGATCACCAACCGCCACGTCGGCGGGGCCGCCAACGCGCTGCAGCTCACCTCCGAGTATTTCAACTTCGCGGTCGGCGACAACGGCACCGCGACCATCCTGGAGGCGGTCGGCAGCCCGAAGCTGGCGACACTCGTCTTCAACAGCGACATCGACCTGATCGTCGGCGATCTGGCCACGGTGGGGACGGGCGGCACGGTCACGCTGACCTCCACCACCGGCAGCATCCGCGACGACGGCAGCGTGAACACGCGGATCAACGCCGACACCGTGAAGCTGAGCGCCGCGTCGGGCAGTCTGGGCGACGCCAACGCTCCGCTGGCGCTCAACGCCACGAAGCTGACGCTGACCACCGGCGGCGACCTGCACGTCACCAACCTGTCCGACATGGCGGAGCTGACCGTCACCAGCACCCATGCCGACACGACGGTGGTGAACAGCTACTCGATCACCGCGCCGAACTTCGTCTTCGACCTGACCGACGACGCCACCAACGGCTATCTGCTGCGCACGCTGGTCGACACCACCGGCCAGATCTTCTCTTTCAAGGGCGACCGCGACATTCGGTTGGGCCGGGTCGATCTGACCTACAAGAACGGCGTCCTTCCCGACAACGGGACGCCCTCGCTCGGCGAAACCTACAGCATCTTCAACGCCGAGACGACGAACGGCTCCATCCTGGACGACGGGTCGAAGACCACGGTGGTGCTGGCCGGTTCGGTCAACCTGAAGGCCAGCAAGGCGATCGGCAGCGGCTCGGGCACCGAGTATCTGGACATCGTCACCCCGGTCCTCAACGCCAGCGCATCGGGCGGCGGCATCTACGTCACCCTGCCGACCTCGACGGGCGTCAACAACCAGAAGAACCTCATCACGCTGGGCGACAAATTCTTCAGCGCCGCCGACAACCCCATCGTGGTGACGGCGACCTGGGGCGACATCGCCTTCGGCTCCAGCTTCACCTCCAGCAGCAGCAGCGACATCACGGTCACGGCGACCAACGGGTCGATCCTGAATCCGAACAGCGCCACGTTGCGCGCGAGCTCCACCGGCACGGTGACCCTGACCGCCGGGAAGAACATCGGCTCGTCGGACAAGGCGGTGAGCGTGAACGCCGGCACGGTCGCGGCCACCGCCGGCGGTTCGATGTGGCTCGGCCTGGGCACCGGCCCGACCGAGCTGAACAGCCTGACAGCCGGCGGCGACATCACCGTCACGAAGTCCAACGGCGTCATGACCGTCGGGTCGGTCAACGCCAACAACGGCACCGGAACGGTCACGCTGACGAACACCAGCGGCAGCATCCAGGACGATTCGGACAACACGACGCTCATCGCCGCCGGCAAGGTGGTCCTGAGCGCCAATGGAAGCGTCGGCGGCACCAACGCGCTGAATCTGGCGACGGCGAACCTGTCGATCACGACGGGCGGCTCCATCGGCATCACCAACACGATGGCGCTGACCGACCTCACCCTGACGCGCGGCTCCTACTCCGGCGGCACCATCGGGATCACCACGGTCAACGGGCAGGTCTTCACCCTGTCTGACAGCTCGTCGCAGTCCACGATCCAGACCGTCACCAGCAGCACGGCGCTGAACTTCGCCTTCAATTCGTTGCGCGCGGTCAAGGTCGGCACCGTCAACGTCGGAACGGGCGGCAGCGTCGCCATCGTCTCGTCCAACGGCGTCACCAACACCGGCAACGGCAGCAAGATCACCGCCGGCAAGGTCTCGATTGAGGCGGGGACCTCCTCCTCCATCGGTGATTCGACCCTCTACGGGGCCATCAGCCTCGACACCGGCAACCTGTCGGTGACCGCCGGGCGCGACATCTACGTCGACAACAACGGGCGCGCCTTCAACAGCCTGGCGATCACTAGCACGAACAGCACCACCAGCTCCTCGACCGCGAGCACTTTCTCCATCGGCAGCACCGGTGCCCAGATCTATACGCTGGCCGACAGCGGCACCAAGGTTGCCATCGACATCGCTAGCGCCCAGAACAGCAACTTCAGCTTCATCGGCAAGAAGAACATCGAGGTCAATCAGATCACCGCCGGCGGCGGTGCCGTCAGCCTGACCACCGCGGGCGGCGGAGAGAACTCGACGATCACCATGGTGGGAGCCGGAACCATCACGGCGTCCTCCGTCACCCTGTCGGCCAACGGCTCCGGCACGAACGGCGGTTCCATCGGCACCAGCACGCGGGCGGTGAAGACCTCCGCCGCGTCGCTGACCCTGGTGAGCAACGGCGACCTCTATATCAACAACAGCAACACCGCGCTGACGGCGCTGGACGTCACCGTCACACACAAGACGTCGGCCATCTCCAGCGCCGGCACCTATGAGTTCAACGCCCTCGGCTCCAACCGCAGCTTCACGGTGACGGAAGCCAACGGCGTCCAGACGCTGGCCCTGACCACGCCGAGCAGCGGCGGCAGCGCCTACATGGACCTGCGCTACAGCGTGGATCGCGGCATCGTGGCCGGCACCATCGACGCCGGCACCAGCTCCACCGGCTCGGTGGCGCTGATCTCCACCGGGGCGGCCACGGGAGCGTCCGGTGGTATCTCCGTCAACGGGAACGGGTCCGGCAGAATCACCGCGGGTCAGGTTTCGCTGACCGCCACCGGCACCAACAGCAACGTCGGCGGCGTCAGTGCTGTCCTGACCAGCACGACGAAGTTGGCCATCACGTCGGGCGGCAACGTTTCGGTCGGCAACAACGACACGCTGACCGAACTGACGCTGGACACCCGGCACCAAAAGTCCGGCGGCTCCACCAATAACTACACCATCACGTCGTCCGGCCTGACCGCCACCTTCAGCGACTCCACGCAAACCGGCCTGACGGTGTCGAACGTCACCCAGAGCGGGCTGAAGCTGAACATCAGCAACGACAAGGCCCTGCGGATCTCCAAGATCGACGTCGGGAGCACCGGCACCGTCGATCTGACGGCCAATGCCGGCGATTCCTCCATCGACGCCACGAACAGCAGCGGCACGACCGTCACCGCGGGCAGCCTGACGTTGAAGGCGACCAGCGTCGGGCACACCAGCAGCGGCTCCCGCTTCACCACCCAGGTCGGCACCCTGTCGGCCGATCTGAAGGGATCGCTGACGCTCGGCAACTCCGGCACCCTGACGCTGAAGAATGTGAAGGCCGGTTCCTCGGCGGACATTCAGGTGACCAACAACGGGTCGCTCCTCCAGTCCGGAACCAAGCCGCTGAGCGCGGACGAGGTGACGCTGACGGTCGAAGGCGGCTCCATCGGGGCGTCCGGCACGCCGCTGCTGACCGAGGCGCGGACCCTCAAGGTGAACGCCGGGCGCAACGTCTATCTGACGAACAGCGCCGACCTGTACGCCTTGAGCCTGGATGTCAAGCACGGCTCGGCCGGCACGCAGAATGTCTACGACATCCGGTCCGAGGGGCTGAGCTTCGCGCTGACCGACAGCAACACCGGCAGCCAGTACACCCTGTCCAGCGTCGTGGACAGCAGCGGCCTCGACTTCTCGTTCAAGAGCGACAACAGCGTCGCCTTGGGGACGATCAACGGCGGCCTGTCCCGCAAGGTGTCCATCGAGACCACCGGCACCGGCAAGGACATCCTCAGCACCGGCAGCTCGATGGTGACCGCCGGCACGGTCACCCTCACCTCGACCGGGACCATCGGTCAGGCGGGATCGTCCTCCAACCACATCGCGACGATGGCCGACACGCTGGCGCTGACCACGGCGACCGACGCCTTCGTGGACAACGGCCGGGACCTGACCGCGCTGTCGCTGACCAGCTCGCGGACGACCGGCGCCGGCACCTATCAGATCACCGCGCCGCAGCTCGTCTTCACCATGACGGACGACGGCACCACCTCCACGCTGAGCGAACTGACCGACAGCACCGGTCTTGCGTTCAAGCTGGACACCAAGCACGCGCTGTCCATCGGCACGCTGAACGTGCAGAACTGGGGCACCGTCGACCTGACCAGCGCCGGGAACATCCTGGGCGCCGCCTCGGCGAACGTGGGCAACCCGGCCAACCGCATCACCGCGGGCACCGCGACCCTGAGCAGCGGCGGCGGCGCCATCGGCTCCTCCGGCAACAAGATCCACCTGTCGGCGTCGTCCGCGACCTTCAACGTGAAGGGCGATCTCTACGTCGAATCCGACACCCGCATCGGCGCGCTCAAGATCAAGAGCACCTCGTCCAACATCGACAACCGCACCTACAACCTGACCTCGGTCAGCACGGCCGGCACGGCCATCGCGCTGATCGGCGCCGAGAGCAGCACCCAGACGGCGCTGGCCTCGCTGACCGACGCCAGCGGGGTGCGCTTCACCTTCGACAGCCACCGCAAGTTGGTCGTCGGCGGCCTGGACGTCGGCAAGACCGGCACGATCGCCCTGATCGCGGACCCCGGCATCGTCGGGAACGGCCATTCCGTCGTCAAGATCAACGCCGGCGTCGCGAGCCTGACGTCCTCCTCCAACGTGGTCGGTGCGCAGGGAGGTGAGTTCATCAGCATCACCACCGGCAACCTGACGGTGAACGCCAATAATGGCGCCGTGATCAACCTGCACGGCTCGACGGTCATCGACTCCATGAGCTTGGCCGGCGCGCTGACCCTGAACAACTCGACCGGCGACATCGCGCTCGGTTCGATCTCCATGGGCGGCGCCAACGCGGTCATCAACAATCAGGGCGGCTCGATCCTCAGCGGCTCGATCAGCGGCAGCAATCTGCTGACGCTGACGGCGACCGGGTCCATCGGCAACGTCTCCGCCATCTCGACGTCGGCCGGTTCCGGCGGCACCACGACGCTGACCGCCAGCGCCGCCGGCAGCATCGCGGTGTCGGAAGGCAGGGCCCTGACCGTCCAGTCGGTGGTGAGCACCGGCGGCGGTGCGATCAAGTTGTCGACCGGTTCCTCGGGGACCAGCCTCCTGACCGTCGGCACCGTCACCACGACCGGGACGGTGACGCTGACCAGCAGCGACGGCAACATCCGCGCCAACAGCGGCAATCTGGTGACCGGCGGCAGCGTCGAGCTGTCCGCCATCAAGGGCGGCATCGCCGACACGGGCTCCACGCTGAACGTCGCGACGACCGACCTGACGCTGAAGACGCCCGGCACCTTCAACGTCGCCGACACGCTCGACCTCGCCAAGCTGACCATCGACCGCACGCCCTCCACCGGAACCGCCACCTCCGGCACGATGAGCCTGACGGCGACCAACCTCAGTTGGAACGTCACGGACAGCGGCGGCGTCACCACCTTCACCACGCTGACCGACAGCACCGGCCTGGACTTCACCTTCAAGGCTCCGGGGGCGATCGCCATCGGCACGGTGACTACGGGCGCTTCCAGCACGGTCAGCCTGACGGCGACGGGCAACAGCTCGACCGCCGGCAGCATCACGGCGGTGAACAACAGCTCCATCATCACCGCCGGCTCCCTGAAGCTGGACGCCCAGAAGAAGACCAACGAGCAGACCAACAGCAGTTCCATCGGCACCAGCGCAACGGCGCTGGGCATGAACGTGTCCAGCCTGACCGCCAGCAGCGGCTCCGGCGGGCTGTTCGTCAAGAACGCGGCGGGGCTGAACCTCAGCTCGATCACCACGGGCGGCGCCCTGACGGTGATCGCGGCGACCGGCGACCTGACCGTCTCCAACCTCTCCTACGACAGCAGCAAGGCGCTGACCCTGACGGCGACGGCCGGCCGGATCCTCAACGGCGGCTCCAGCCTGAGCCTCGGCACCGGCAGCGCCACGCTGACGGCGGGGACCGGCATCGGAACGGCGGACTCGGCGTTCAAGGTCACGACGTCCAGCACCGGGGCGCTGACCACCAACGTCACGGGCGCGGGCGGCGTCTACCTCGACATCGCCGGGTCTCTGACGGGCGGGCTGACGGCCGCCGTCCAGAACGGCCCGGTGGTGGTGTCGGGCAGCGGCAACATCACGCTGACCAACGTCGCCATCGCCACCGACGCGGCGGGCAACAGCATCACCGTGACCTCGACCGGCGGGTCCATCACCGCCGGGACGGTGACGGCGGGGGCCAACAACGGCTCGGTCACGCTGAGCGCCACCGGCAACGGCGGCAAGATCCTGGCCGCCAACGGCGGCTCCGCGGTCACGGCCAAGACCGTGGCGCTGAACGGCGCCGGCGGCATCGGCACCTCCTCCGCCCGTGTCGGCGTGGGCGGGGCCCAGGTGCAGGTGAACGGCGGGTCGGGCGACATCTATCTGGGCACGACCGGCGCCACCGCGCTGGCCTACGCCGCGACGACCGGCGGCAAGATCGACGTGCAGGCCGGCGACCGCCTCCAGGTGGTCAGCGCCAGCACCGGCGGTGGGGCGATCACCATCGCCTCCACCGCGGTGGACGCCGACATCATCGCCGGCGGCATCAACGCCGGCAGCGGTGCGGTCATCCTCAGCTCCAGCGGGGGCGGCGTCTATGACGACGGCCTTGCCGAGACGCGGATCGTTGGCGGCTCGGTCTCGCTGACCGGCGGGAAGGGCATCGGCACCTCCAGCCGGTCGGTCCAGACCACCACTCCCGGCCTGACCATGGCGAGCGCCAACGGCAGCGTCTACGTGACCGACGACACCGCCGCCGGCGTCGCCGTCGCCTCGGCCACCGCCTCCAACGGCTCGGTCACCATCGCGTCGGCCGGCACGATGACGATCCAGTCGGTGTCGGCCAACACCACCAGCGGAGCGGTCGCGCTGACCGCCGCCGGCTCCATCCTGGGCAGCGGCAATGGCACCCATGTGACCGGCCATTCGGCCAGCCTGACCGCCACCGGCGGCAGCATCGGCACCGTCACCGACGCCGCCACCGGCGCCGGCACGCCGATCAAGATGAACGTGTCGAGCCTGACCGGCCTGACCGCCAACGGCACCACACCGGTCATCTCGGTCGACAACATCAACAGCGCCGCGCTGTCTCTGGGCAACAACCTCGTCACCCTGGGGGCGGGCGGGTCCGCCTACATCCGCACGGCGGGCAACCTGGACGCCAGCGCCGGCCTGTCGATGACCAGCGGCAACCTGCTGCTGCAGTCCGGCGGGGTGCTGACCCTGCCGACCGCGGCGATCAACCTCGGCACGGGCGCGCTGACCCTGAAGGGCGCCACCGACGTGGTGGCCGCGGGCGCCTCGCCGCGGGCGCTGTCGATCACCGCAGGTTCGCTGACCTTCGCCAGCGGTTCCAACGGCGGCAACACCACCCTCAACACCACGGTCGGCACCATCGACGCCAGCCTGACCGGCTCCGGCAAGAACCTGACCGTCAACAACACCGGCACGCTGACGGCGGCGACCCTCGGCGCCAACGGCACCGTCACCGCCACCAGCAGCACCGGCATGACGGCGACCTCGGTGACCGGCGTCGGCACGGTCAGCCTGACCGCGACGGCGGGCAGCCTGACGGTCGGCACGGTCAATGCCGGGGTGAGCGGCGTCATCAACCTGTCGGCGGCGGGCGGCAGCCTGCTGACCGGCAACGGCACCAGCCTGACCGGCGGCGCGCTGAACCTGACCTCCAACACCGGGATCGGGACCAGCACTGCCGCCTTCACCAGCACCATCGCCAACGTCTCGGCGATGGTGACCGGGACGGGCGGAATCTATCTGGCCGGCACCAGCTTCAACCTGGGCAATCTCGCCACCACCGACGGCGACATCGCCGTCACCGCCAGCGGCGCCATCACCGACAGCAACGCCACCACCGGAATCAACGCCGGGAACAGCGGCAACGTCTCCCTGATCTCCACGGGGGGTGCGGTGTCCTTGACCAGGGCGGTGTACAGCGTCGGTTCGGACGCCACCCGGGCCAGCGTGACGGTGCAGGGCACCAGCATCGCCCTGGGCAACGTCACCACCACGGGCACGCAGACCTACACCGGCAACACCACGCTGGGCGGCGCGCTGTCCGGCAAGTCGGTGACCGTCACCGGGAACCTGACCCTGTCGGGCGCCAACCGCACGGTGACCGCGACCGGCGGCGACCTGTCGGTGAGCGGCACGCTGAACGGCGGCGGATACGGGGCGACCCTGCTCGCCGGGCAGGGCGCGATGACGCTGGGCGGGGCGGCCAGCAACCTGGCCTATCTGACGGCCACCGCCGGGACCATCGGCCTGCGCGCCGTGACGACGGCGGGCGCGCAGACCTACACCGGCGCGACCAGCCTCCAGGGCGCCTACGCCACCGGAAACGGCGCCTTCACGGTGACCGGCGCGACGACGCTGGCGGGCGGCACCACGGTGAACTCCGGCAGCGGAAACGTGCTGTTCAGCGGCACGGTGAACGGGGCCAACTCACTCGTGATCACCAGCAGCGGTGCGACGCAGTTCACCGGTACGGTGGGCGGCACGACGGCGTTGACGAGCCTGACCATCGATGCCGGCGGGACGGCCAGCGTGAAGTCGGTTTCGACCACGGGCGGACAGACCTACAGCGGCACGGTGACGCTGGATGGCACCTACACCACCGGCGCGGTCTTCTCGGCCATCGGCGCGGTGACGCTGGGCGGCAATACGACGGTGGACGGCACGTCGAGCGTTCTGTTCATGAACACGGTGGACGGCGCCTATGCCCTGGCGGTCAACAACAAGGGCATGGCGCAGTTCAACGGCGCTGTGGGCGGCACGACGGCGCTGATGAGCCTGACCACGGACGCCGGCGGCTCCAGCAGCCTGAAGTCGGTGACAACCAACGGCGCCCAGACCTACAACGACGCTGTGACGTTGGACGGCACCTACACCACCGGCAGCGGCGCCTTCACCGCCAACGGTGCGGCGACGCTGGCCGGCGGCACGACGGTGAACGGCGGGTCGAGCGTGCTGTTCGCCGGCACGGTGGATGGAGCCTACGCCCTGGCGGTCAACAGCAAGGGCGCGACGCAGTTCAGCGGCACGGTGGGCGGCACGACGGCGCTAGCCAGCCTGACCACCGACGCCGGCGGCACCAGCAGCCTGCGCAGCGTCACCACCACGGGTGTCCAGACCTACAACGACGCGGTCACCCTGAACGGCACCTACGCCACCGGCAGCGGCGCCTTCACTGCCAACGGCGCGGCGACGCTGGGCGGCGACACGACGGTGAACGGCGGGTCGAGCGTGCTGTTCGCCGGCACGGTGGACGGTGCCCAGGCCTTGGTCATCAACAGCAAGGCCGCGACGCAGTTCACCGGCACGGTGGGCGGCACGACGGCTCTGGCCAGCCTGACCACCGACGCCACCGGCACCAGCAGC
>NZ_JAUQTX010000144.1:0-17277 GCF_059803775.1 Azospirillum sp. UFLA03-27
GTTATAGTCTCGTGGGCTCGGAGATGTGTATAAGAGACAGCTCCGGACCGGCGGGCAGCGCGTAGTCGTAGAAGCCAGCGCCGGTCTTCGGCACGCTCTGGCCGCCGATGAACACGGTCCAGCGGAACATCCAGGCGCCGTGCAGGGCGATCAGCCCGGTCAGCAGCCCAGTTCCGGCCGGCTTGGCGACGGCGATGGCGAAGGGCAGCGCGGTGGCGGCGACGGCCCAGACGGCGGTGACGCGCCATGCCTCTGACCCGGCGACGCTGCCCAGCGCCTCCGCGTGGCTGGCGTCTAGCCCGAACAGGCCGAGCGCCAGCCAAAGCGCCCCGACCATCATGACGCCGCCCAGAAAGCCGGCGAGCAGCCGGTTCGCCCGCACCTCCACCGCGCGGTCGTTGCCGGCGGCGAAGCGGTTCAGCACCAGCACCAGCCCGGCGGCGCCGGCCAGCGCGGTCATCAGGAACTGCACGGGCAGGAACGGCGTGTGCCACAGCGGGCGCGCCTTGACCACCGCGACCTCCGCCCCGGTGTAGAGGGCGACGAGAAGCGCACCCGCCAGGGCAAACAGGCCGGCGGCGCGGATCAGCGCGTCGTTGCGCCCGCCGCCCAGCGACGCCAGCCGGTAGAGCGCGGCGAGGCGGCTGCCCACCCGGCCATGCGCCTGCAACTCTTCGCGGAAGCAGGCCCAGCCGTAGACCAGCAGGCCGGTGACGTAGAGGGGGATGAAGACGGAGCCCCACCACATCCACGACGTCGGACGCAGCACGACGTAGAAGTGCCAGAAGCGGCCGGGCTGATGGAGGTCCGACAGCAGCGCCACCGGGGCGGCCAGCCCGCAGGTCAGCGCCACCAGCAGGGCGGTGCGCCCAAGCGCACGCCAGTCCTGTCGGGCGAAGGCGTAGCCGGGCAGGCTCAGCAGCAGGCCGCCGACCGACAGGGCGATCAGGAAGAAGTATTGAACGGCCCAGGGAAGCCACGCGACCTCGCGGGTCACGTTGATGACCTCGACGATGTGGTTGTCCATCACGCGTGCTCCTTTTGGGCGTGGGTCTCGCTGCTGGGCCGCCAGAGCGTCGGCGTGCCGTCGACCTTCCCTTGGAAGCGGGGATCGAGGCCGAGGTAGAAGACGCGCGGCTGGGTCCCCTGCTCCGGCTTCAGCACCTTGGGGTTCTCTTCGCGGACCAGGGTGGCGACGGCGCTGTCCGGGTCGTTCAGGTCACCGAAGATGCGGGCGCCGCCGACGCAGGTCTCCACGCAGGCGGGCAGCAGCCCGGCCTCCACGCGGTGGACGCAGAAGGTGCATTTGTCGGCGGTCTGGGTTTCGTGGTTGATGAAGCGCGCGTCGTAGGGGCAGGCCTGGACGCAATAGGCGCAGCCGACGCAGACGGTGTTGTCCACCACGACGATGCCGTCCCGGCGCTGGAAGGTCGCGCCGGTCGGACAGACGGGGATGCAGGGAGGGTCCTCGCAATGGTTGCACAGGCGCGGCAGCATGTAGCTGCCGGCCTTGCCCTGCTCGGTCACTTCGTAGGTGGAGACGATGGTGCGGAAGCTGTTCTCCGGAACATCGTTCTCCATGATGCAGGCGACCGTGCAGGCTTGGCAGCCCACGCATTTGCCCACATCCACCACCATCGCCCAGCGGTGCGCCGGATCGCCGTCCCGGCGGAGCGACGCAGTGCCGGGGGCCGCGGCGGCGGCGGGCATCGCAGCCACCGTCGCGGCCCCGATGGTCGCGGCACTGGCGCCGAGGCAGAAGTTGCGCCTTGATCGGTCCATGGCTGGCCTCTTCGCACCTGATTCCTTCGGCCGCGACGAACCGCGGCCCTACGGTGCGAAGGGTACCGGCGCCCTGCCCCCACTCCCATTGGGGGCATCCCTACACTTCTTAGGGTAAACCCCAGTGACGACATGCCGCAGGGTTTGTGGATGGTGCTCCGGCGGCGATCAGCCCTTGAGGGCGTCGGCGACGGCGCGGGCCACGCCGGCGTGGGTGGCGTCCCGTTCCTTGAAGGCGTCGGCCGTCTCGGTCAGGTAGCTGGCGATCAGCAGCGGGGCCCTCCCCTCCGGCCAGACGATGCCGATGTCGTTGGCCGTCCCGCGCACGCCGGTGCCGGTCTTGTCGCCGACGCGCCAGCCCTTCGGCAGGCCGGCGCGCAGGCGCTTGTCACCGGTCCGGTTGGCGACCATCCAGGCGATGAGCCGCTCGCGCGACGCCGGGCTCAGCGCGTCGCCCAGCATCAGCCGCTCCATGCTGTGGACCATCGCAGCGGGCGTGGTGGTGTCGCGCGGATCGCCGGGAATGGCGCTGTTCAGCGACGGCTCGTTGCGGTCCAGCCGGGTTTTCCGGTCGCCCAGCGTGCGCAGGAAGGCGGTCAGCCCGGCGGGATCACCCACCGCCGGCAGCAGCAGGTTTGCCGCCACGTTGTCGCTGAGCGTCATCGTCGCCTCGCACAGCTCGGCCACCGTGGGGGGCGGGCCGTCGAGGCGGGTTTCGGTGAAGGGGGCGTAGGGGACCATGTCCGCCTTGGTCACCGGAATGGGCCGGTCCAGCCGCTCGCGTCCCTCGTCCACCCGCTTCAGGACGGCGCTAGCCAAAAGAAATTTGAAGGTGCTGCACATCGGGAAGCGCTCGTCCGCGCGCTGCCCGAAGCGCTGCCCGGTGCCGGTGTCGAGCACCGCCACTCCCAGCCGGCCGCCGCTGCGCTTTTCCAGAGCGGCAATCGCGTCGGCCAGCCGCTTGTTCCCGAATTTCCTGGGTTTCTCCGCCTTCACGCCGGTTGCCGCCAGCACCGTCATGCCGCCCGCCGCGGCCAGGAAAGCCCGCCGTCCGATCATCGTATCCTCGTCTCATGCCGTGTCGATGGGCTGACGATAAAAAGCTGCCGGCCTCCGAACAAACGATGATAGTTTTCACAAGCCACAAGAAAAACTAATGGCTCTTCATGGCCCGTCCCCAGCTTCCGCTCAACGCGCTGCGCGCCTTCGAGGCGTCGGCCCGCCATCTCAGCTTCACCCGCGCCGGGCTGGAGCTGTGCGTCAGCCAAGCGGCGGTCAGCCAGCAAATTCGCACATTGGAGGCGCGGCTGGGTGTCACCCTGTTCCGCCGCCTGCCGCGCGGCCTCGCCTTGACCGACGAGGGGGCGGCGCTGGTGCCGGTGCTGATGGATGCCTTCGAGCGCATCGGCGCGACGCTCGACCGCTTCGCCGACGGGCGTTACCACGAGGTGTTGACGGTCGGGGTGGTGGGGACCTTCGCGACGGGCTGGCTGCTGCCGCGCCTGCCGGCCTTCACCGCCGCGAACCCGGCGGTCGACCTACGCATCCTGACCAACAACAACCGGGTCGATCTGGCCGGCGAGGGGCTGGATTTCGCCATCCGTTTCGGCGACGGTTCCTGGCACGGGGTGGAGGCGGTGCCGCTGCTCGACGCCCCGCTGACTCCGCTCTGCGCCCCGGCACTGGCGCAGCGGCTGTCCAGTCCGGCGGACCTCGCGCGGGAGGTGTTGCTGCGCTCCTACCGGGTCGAGGAGTGGCAGCGCTGGTTCGCGCTGGCCGGGGTGCCCTGCCCGGCCATCCGCGGTCCGGTCTTCGACTCCTCTCCCACCCTCGCCGCCGCCGCGGCGATGGGCGCCGGAGTGGCGCTGCTGCCCGCGCGGCTGTTCGGCCACGATCTGGCCACCGACCGGCTGGTCCGCCCCTTCGCCATCGAGGTGCCGGCGGGCCGCTACTGGCTCACCCGCCTGCACTCCCGTCTCGAGACGGCGGCGATGCAGAGCTTCCGCCACTGGATCGCCGCCGCTGTCCGGGCGGGGGATTAGGCCGGAGTGTCAGGCTGGTGTGGGCGCCTGTTCGGGCAGGACGCCGGACTGCTTCAGCTCCCGCCAGAAGTCCACCGGGATCGGCTGCTTCATCAGCGCCACATTCTCATGGACGCGCGGCGGGTTCTTGGTGCCCGGAATGACCGAGGCGACGACCGGGTGCGCCGCGCAGAATTGCAGCGCCGCCGCCCGCAGATCCACGCCGTGCCGCTGGGCGATCTCGGCCAGACGGTCGCGTGCCGCCACCTTGTCCGGCGGGGCCTCCTGGTACTCGAAGTTCTTGCCCCCGGCGATCAGGCCGGAGTTGTAGGGGCCCCCGACCACGACATGGACGCCGCGTTCCTGGCAGCGCGGGAACAGCGTGTCCAGCGCCGGCTGGTTCAGCAGGCTGTAGCGCCCGGCCAGCAGGAAGACGTCCGGGTCGGCCCGCTCCAGCGCCATCACGCAGGGCTCCACCCGGTTGACGCCCAGGCCCCAGCCGCGGATCACGCCCTCCTCGCGGAGCTTGGTCAGCGCCACGGCGGCGCCCTTCATGGCGGTGTCGAACACCTCCAGCCAGCGGTCGCCGTGGGCGTCCTCGGCGCAGTCGTGGATGTAGGCGATGTCGATGCGCGCCATGCCGAGCCGTTGCAGGCTGTCCTCGATGGAGCGGCGCACCCCGTCGGCGGTGTAGTCGTAGTCCACCCGGAAGGGCAGCCCCTTCACGAAGGGGCCGTGCTTGCCGCCCTTGCTGGAATCGGCGCGCAGCAGGCGCCCGACCTTGGTGGACAGGACGAAGTCGTCGCGCGGCCGGTTGCGCAGGACATGGCCGAACCGGTGCTCCGATATGCCGGGGCCATACTCCGGCGCCGTGTCGAAATAGCGGATGCCGGCGTCCCAGGCGGCGGCCAGCGTGGCCTCCGCCACGTCGTCCGGCACCTCCTCGAACATGTTGCCGAGCGGAGCGCCACCAAACCCGATGGGTCCGGGCGGAGCGAAATGCTTGCTGTCCGGCATGACCGACCTCTCGTTGTTCCGTGCGTGTGCGGGATTCCAGTCTGCGCTCTGGCGGCGCTTCCCTCAACATGGGGCCTAAACATCGGCCCTCAACATCGGCCCTCAACATCGGGATGGTTCCCGCGTTCCCATTCGCAACTTGACGACGCGGGCGTGGCAATTTGCGACACGAATGGGAGCGCGTTGGCAAATTGCAACGGTTGGGAAGGAACAACCGCGCAGCCCGCTCGGGAATTTTGCTGGGTGGAACAGCAATTGCGCGGAGATTGGGAGTTGGTACGGAATTTGAGAATGATTTGATCCGGTGCGGGCAACCGGCGCCGAACAAAAAATACCCCAGGCAGGACATCCCATCATGACCACCTCCCTTCGTGCTTTCGCCAACTTGCGCACCGCAACCAAGGTCTATACCGGCTTCGGGGTCACGCTGGCCCTGCTGGTCACGTTGGGGGCGGTTTCCTGGAGCGGCCTTCGGTCCAACGATACAGCGCTGCGCAGCTACGCGGCGCAGTCCAACATCACGGTGACGTTGGGAGAGGCCGATACCGCGCTGTCCGACGCGCTGGGAGCGGCAGCGGAGTTTCTCGTTTCCGGCACGGACGGCGCGGCCAACCGATTCCGCGCGACAGCCGGCGAGTTCCGCCGGCAGTTGGACAGGGCGGCCCCCGGCATCGGCGATTCGGCCGATCGTCAGGCGGTGGAGGAGATCCGCGGGCTGGAGCGGGACTTCCTGACCGGCTTCGACCGTCTGGTCGCCCTGCGCACGGAACGGGACGGCATCGTTGCGGAGGTGGTCAACAAGCTGGGCGCCGACATTCGCCGGACGTTGAGCGATCTGGTGACGGTCGAACGGCAGACCGGCAATCTGGACCGCACCGTTCAGGCCGCGGGCGTCAGCGAGCAGTATCTGCTGGTGCGCGTCCTGGTCGCACGCTTCGTGACCGAGACGAAGCCCGAGGATCTGGTCCGCATCCGCCAGGATCTGGCGTCGGTGGCCGCCGATGTCGAGGGCGAAGCCAAGGGCTGGGCCGATTCCCCGGGCGCCGCCAAGCGCACCGAGGTGCTCGCCAAGCTGCCGCGCTACACCGCCGGCATCGAGCGCATTGCCGCCATCGCCGAGGAGATGACACGCGTCAACGCCGACACGCTGACCCGCGCCGGCGCCCAGATCAATGGGAAGATCGGGTCGATACGCCAGCACTCCACCGAGGTCCTGAAGGGGCTGGAGGTCAGCGCCGCCGCCGCGGTGACCGCCGCCGAGCGGCAGGGTGCCGCGGTGACCGCCGCCGCCGTTGCGCTGGGCCTGCTGCTGGCCTGGATGATCTCGCGGGCGATCACCCGTCCGCTTGGCGCCATAACCGGGGCGATGGGCCGGCTGGCCGAAGGCGACCGCACGGTGCAGGTGGATGAGGGGTGGCGAAAGGACGAGATCGGGGCGCTGGCCCGCGCCCTCCAGGTCTTCAAGTCGAACGCCGAGGAGATGGAGCGCATGCGCAAGGCGCAGGAGGAGGCCGAACGCCAGGCCGCCGAGCAGCGCCGCGTCACCATGATCCGCATGGCCGACACCTTCGAAGCGACCGTCCAGGGCATCGTCGAGGCGGTGGCGAGCGCCGCCGGCGGCATGCACAACGCCGCCAGCACCCTGTCCGGCACCGCGTCGGACGCCAGCGAGCGCTCGCTGCTGGTCGCCTCTGCCTCCGAGGAGGCGTCGGCCAACGTGCAGACCGTCGCCAGCGCGACGGAGGAATTGTCGGCCTCCATCGCCGAGATCGGCCAGCAGGTGGAGATCTCCACCCGCATCGCCGGTCAGGCGGTGACCGACGCGGAAGGTGCCGACCGCACCATGCGCGCCCTGGTCACCGCCGCCGAGCAGATCGGGCAGGTGGTGGAGATCATCAGCGGCATCGCCGCCCAGACGAACCTGCTGGCGCTGAACGCGACCATCGAGGCGGCGCGCGCGGGCGAGGCCGGCAAGGGCTTCGCCGTGGTGGCGGGCGAGGTGAAGGCGCTGGCCAACCAGACCGCCAGGGCGACCGACGAGATCCAGTCGAAGGTGCAGGAGATCCAGCAGACCACTGGCGGCGCGCAGAAGGCCATCGGCAGCATTGGCCAGACCATCGGCCGGATGAGCGAGATCGCCACCACCATCGCCGCGGCCATCGAGGAGCAGGCCGCTGCGACCCGCGAGATCGCCAGCAGCGTGTCCCAGGCCGCTCAGGGGACGGAGGAGGTATCGCGCAACATCGCCGGCGTCAGCACGGCGGTGTCGGAGACTGGCAGTGCAGCCAGCCATGTCCATGGCACGTCGGAGGAACTGGCCGCCGAGGCCGAGCGGCTGCGCAGCGAGGTGCGCAGCTTCATCGCCACCGTCCGGGCCGCCTGATCCGGCGGGATGAGGGGATCACCGCTTGTTCCGGTTCCCCTCCACCGGAAGGGTGATAGGCTGAACCGAGGCGCCTGAGCAAAAGGCGTCTCGGTTGGGCGGCCGGGATGGTCGGTCATGGTGAGTAGGATTTCCCTGAGAGCCGCCTCCGGTTTTGTCCGGCGTTTCGCCGGGCTGGCCGGGGGCTATTGGGCGGGGCGGGACCGCTGGTCGGTATGGCTGCTGACGGCGGCTCTTCTGACCCTGACGGTGGCGCAGGTGTCGGTCCCGGTCATGTTGAACCTGTGGAGCCAGCGCCTGTTCGACGCGCTGGAGCAGCGGGCGATGGACCGTTTGCCGGTCATGGCCGCGGCGGCCGGCGGCATTCTGCTGTTCAACATCGCCGTCACCGTGTCGCATCTGTGGGTGAAGCGGCGCATCCAGTTCGGTTGGCGGGCGTGGCTGACCCGGCGCTTGGTCGGCGGTTGGCTGTCCGACGGGCGCGAACTGGCCCTCCCCTCCCGTCCAGGCGACCATGACAATCCGGACGGACGCATCGCCGAGGACGTCCGAATCGTCACCGAACTCGCCATCGATCTGGGCCATTCGTTGACCTACTGCCTGCTGCTGCTGGTCAGTTTCGCCGGCATCCTATGGCGCCTTTCCGGAGTCGTTCCTGTCACGCTCGGCGGCGTGAGCGTTCCGGTGCCCGGCCATCTGCTCCTCCTCGCCTTGGCCTTCTCCGCCGCCGGGACCGCTGCGGCCATCGCCGTCGCCCGGCCGCTCGTCCGCGCGGCGGAGCGCCGGCAGGGGTTGGAGGCCGATTTCCGCTTCGGGCTGGCGCGGGTTCGCGAGAACGCCCCGGTCATCGCCCGGCAGCATGGCGAGGCCGTCGAGCGCAGCCGCATGGCTCTGCTGTTCGGCGGGGTGCGCCGTGGCTGGGAGCGGCAGACCGGCGCGCTGGTCCGCGTGATGGCCTTCGGCGCGTCCTATTCGGTGCTGTCCACGGTCTTTCCCATCCTGGTGGTGGCGCCCCGCTACGTCGCGGGGGCCATCACGCTGGGGATGATGATGCAGACCGCGCAAGCCTTCCAGCAGGCCGTCGCGGCGCTGTCCTGGCCCATCGACAATCTGGCGACCGTCGCCCAGTGGAAGGCGTCGGTGGAGCGCGTGCTGGGATTGAAGGAGGCGCTGGACGGGATCGCCCCCTTGCCCCCGGTCAAGGCGCGCGCTCCCGATTGTCTGTCCGATGGCGGCAACACCGCGCAAAAACGGTAAGGCGGTCCGGCACTTTCCGTTTGACCTCAACTTAGCTTGAGGTTCTATCCTGCCGCCGCACGCCGAAACCTTGGGAGGGACCGGGCCGAATGCACCGCGAGATACGGCTCCTGCTGCGCCGCTGGAAAATTACTCTGCTGAAGAAACGCGAAAACCGCCGCCGCCTTGCCCTGTTCAGGCCCATCCTGCCCGGTGCGAATCTGAAGGACCGGTTGATCGCCTGCTGCGGGGCCATGCTCGGCCTCGCCGCGACGGGCCTGCTCTGCCACAACCTGCTGACCCACATCACCAGTGCGCCGGCCCTGGTGGCGCCCATGGGGGCGTCGGCGGTTCTGCTGTTCGCGGTGCCGGCCAGTCCGCTGGCTCAGCCCTGGTCGATCATCGGCGGCAACACCCTGTCGGCGCTGGTCGGGGTGATGGTTGCGGCGCTGATCCCCGACCCGATGCTGGCCGGCGGCGTGGCGGTGGCGCTGGCCATCGCGACCATGTCGATGACGCGCTGTCTGCACCCGCCGGGCGGCGCCGCCGCGCTGACCGCGGTGATCGGTGGACCGGCGGTCGCGGCGTCGGGGATGCAGTTCGTGTTCTATCCGGTGGCCGTCAACTCCATCCTTCTGGTGCTGGCGGGCTGGACGTTCCACCGCTTCTCCGGCCATTCCTACCCGCACCGGGCGCCGCCCAAGCCGGCCAACAGCCACGGCACCGCCGACCCGCCCGCCCGGACGCGCGGCGGCCTGACCGCCGACGATCTGGACGAGGCGATCCGCGAGTTGGGAGAGGCGCTGGACGTCAACCGCGACGACCTGAGCGCCCTTCTGGAGAAGGCCGAACTTCACGCCATGGAGCGGATGCACGGCGGGATCACCTGCGGCGATATCATGGCCCGCGATGTGGTGACGGTGAGTGCGGAGGCTCATCCGGAGGTGGCCCGTGCCCGCCTGATCGAGCACAGCTTCCGCACCCTGCCGGTGGTGGACCGGCGCAACGTGGTGGTTGGTCTGGTCGGGCACCAGCATCTGGTGGAGAACGCCGCGACGGTGGCCTCGGTGATGGCCCCGCCGGTGACCGCCGGCCCGGAAACCCCAGCCTTCCGCCTGCTCGGCCCACTGTCGGACGAGAGCACGCACGAGGTTGCCATCGTGGATGGGAGCGGCGGACTGCTGGGGGTGGTGACCCAGACGGACCTGCTGCTCGTGATGGCCCGCACGAACCTGCTGCAATCGTTGGACAGCGCCCGGAGCCCGGCTGCGCTGGTGGCGTCGGAAAGCCACTGAACCGCAACGGCAGCCCCGGCTCCGCGAGAAAATTTTCTCGCGGAGCCGTCTTTTTTACTCCCCTCCCCTGCCCTTCCCGGCGTCGAGGATCGCGTCGATGTCGTCGCGGATCGCGCGGAGCGTCTCCCGGTCGATGTCCGCCAGCGCCAAACCCTGTTCACGGACGCTGGCGACGGTCTGGCGCGCCCCGAACACCACCTTCGCCAGCGGCTTCGGCAGAGCGCTGCCGGTCGGAACCGCGTTGCTGCGGGGCTT
The DNA here is from genome assembly GCF_059803775.1 of Azospirillum sp. UFLA03-27. NCBI lineage: Bacteria > Pseudomonadati > Pseudomonadota > Alphaproteobacteria > Rhodospirillales > Azospirillaceae > Azospirillum > Azospirillum sp. UFLA03-27. The sequence continues at coordinate 9,990 of NZ_JAUQTX010000144.1, forward strand.
TGCCGCCATGGGCGCCGGGGTCTCCTCGTCGGCAGAGCGCCGGGTCATCTCATTGACCAGCGCGTCCCAGCCGCGCAGCTGTTCGCCCTCCCCTTTCAGCCGGGCGATCTCCACCAGCCGGTAACGCGCCGGGCGATGCAGCGGATATTCGTCGCGGATGCGCTGCGGCAGGCGGCTGATGAGGAGCGCGCGGGAAATGTCCACCCGGTCCTTGCCGACGATCCGCCCGACATCCTCCTGCCGGTAGCCGTGGCGCTCCATCAGCCGGGCGTAGGCGTCGCCCTCCTCGAAGGGCGACAGGTCGGTGCGGACGACGTTCTCGATCAGCGCCAACTCGTCCGACGCGCCGGTGACGGTGACGGCGTAGATGGTCGGGTGGCCGAGCGCCCGCACGGCGCGGAAGCGCCGCTCCCCGAAGACGAGCTGGAAGCGGCCGTCGCCCAATTGCTGCACGCCGACCGGTTGGGCCAGCCCATGCTGCGCGATGGAGGATTTCAGCGCCTCCATGTCCGCCTCGTCGAAATGGCGGCGCGGCTGGTCGGGGTTGGTGACGATGCGGCCGACGTCGATCTCCACGACGACCGGACCCCGGCGGTTGAAGCCCTGCCCGTCCTCGCGGGCTTGGCGCTCCGCCGCTGCGGTGGTCAGCACGCCGGTGTTCGTCCGGGCCAGTTTACGCGACATGGGCCATCACCTCCGGCATGCGGGCACGTTCCTGGATCAGCGCGTCGGCGACGGCCTGATAGACCTCGTAGCCCGGCGCGTCCGGCACCGCCTCCAGCGCGGCGCGCCCGGCGGCCACCGCCTGGGCGTAGACGGTCGCCCGCGGGATCGGGCCGAAGACGCGCAGCTTCGCGCCGAACAGGTTGCGGATGTCGTCGAGCGACGCTTGGTCCTGGGTCAGCCGCGCGTTGAACATCGTCGGCAGGATGCCGAGAACGCTGACCCCCGGGTTGGCCCGGCGGCGGATCATGTCCAGGTTCTCCAGCAGGAACTCCACGCCCGCGACGCTCAGCATCTCCGTCTGGCAGGGAATGGCGACGGTGTTGGCGGCGGTCAGCGCGTTGCGGGCCAGCATGCCGAAATGCGGCGGGGTGTCGACGAAGATGAAATCGTAGCTCTGCCGCGCGCCGCCATCCAGGCATTCACGGAGCGCGCAATCCCCCGAGGACTGGCTTTGTAGCTCCGCTTCCGCGTCGCCCAGCCGCATGCCGCTGGGGATCACATCCAGTCCGCTGTCGGTGGTGACGATGTAGTCGCTGAGGTCGAAACCTTTCCCCCGCGATTTCAACGCCTCCACGGACGCCTTCAGCGCGTAGTAGAGGGTTTTCTCCTCGCGCTCGCGCTCGATGGAGTTGATGCCGAGATGGATGGTGGCGTTGGCCTGCGGGTCCGCGTCGATCAGCAGGACCTTGAAGTGCCGGGCGAGCAGGGTGGCGGTGTTGACGGTGAAGGCCGTCTTGCCCACGCCGCCCTTGCGGTTGGCCGCCGCACAGATCAGCGCCGGGCCATGCTGCGTCACCGTTCCGATCTTCTCCTGCAACAGCAGGGAAATGACCGGGGCCGGGATCTTCTCGCTGCCGTTTTCCCAGCGCGAGATCTTCGCCTTGTCGTATTTCCGACCGAGTTTTTCGTTCAGCCAAGCCGCGAAATCCGGCTGGTTCAGCGCCCGGCCTTCCCGGAACGCCTTAATGTCCTCGCCGCGCATGGTTTATTCCCCTGCCTTGCCCCGAGGCCACTTTTGCGCGGCGCCGGAGTCCGGTCAAGCCGGAATGTTGACTCCGGGGCAGAGGAGGGGAGTCAACATTCGGCGAGAAAATTTTCTCGCGGGAAACGCCCGGCGGGTGGTGCGACCGCGGCACCACCCGCCGCTCCGGTCAGCTCGGCTTGTAGGCCGCCTTCGCTTCGGGCATCAGCTTTTGCAGCGCGGCGATGCGGTCCGCCGTGCCGGGGTGGGTGGACATGAAGGTGGGTTGCTCGGCCCCTGCCTGCTTCATGTTCTGCCACAGCTCGATGGCCGCCTGCGGGTCGTAGCCGGCGCGGGCCATCATCAGCAGGCCGGCGCGGTCGGCCGCCAGTTCCTGGTTGCGGGAATAGGGAAGCAGCAGGCCGTACTGCGCGCCGGTGCCCAGTGCTGCGGCGATCATCTCGCTGCCGCCGACCCCGCTCGCTCCGGCCACGGCGCCAAGGATGCTGGTGCCGGCGTCGGTGGCCATCTGGGTGCTCACCCGCTCGGCGGCATGGCCTTCCAGATTGTGGGCGATCTCATGGCCGATGACCGCGGCGAGCTGCGCGTCGGTCTTGGCGTATTGGAACAGCCCCTCATAGACGCCGATCTTCTGGCCGGGCAGCGCGAAGGCGTTGGCTTCCTTGCCCTGGAACACGCGGACCTCCCAACCGGCGGGGTCGAGCGAGGCGGCGCGCAGCAGGCGGGCCGAGATCTGCTCGGCGCGGCGCTGGTAACTGGCGTTGGCGGTGGCCGGGGTCGACTGGATCAGGCGTTGCCAGTCCTGTTGGCCAAGCTCGACGAGCTGTTCCTGCGAGACGAGGTTCAGCCCGAGCCCCGTCGAGTTTCCGGCGCATCCGGCCAGCGCCAGGGACCCGGCCAGCGCCGCGGCAAGGCACAGGGGTCGGACGGTCATGGTCGGCATTGCTCTTCCTCCGTTGTGGTTCTGTCCACCGCATCCTATCCGATGGCGGATGGGCTGTGCCGGGGCAATTCGGTGGTCATGATTCTGGTGGCCGTGTTCTGAAAGCCGCAACGTTTGGCAAGGCGTGATGTTGCTTCCCGTCACCGCCGGCAGGCGGGGGATCGCATCCGGAGAGCACCATGCCGATCAAAGCCTTTGCGCTCAACTGCACCCTGAAGCCGTCGGGAAAGCCCTCCTCGACCGACGCGATGATCGGCCTGCTCCAGAAGGACCTCGCCGCCCATGGGGTCGAGGTGGGCGCGCCGGTCCGTGTCGCCGATCATGACGTGAAGCCCGGGGTCACCTCGGACGAGGGGCCGGGTGACGCTTGGCCGGACCTGCGCCGCCAAGTGCTGGAGGCGGACATCCTCATCCTCGGCACGCCGATCTGGATGGGCCAGCCGTCCAGCGTGTGCAAGCGGGTGCTGGAGCGCATGGACGCCTTTCTGGGCGAGACGGACGACCAGGGCCGCATGGTGTCCTACGGCAAGGTCGCGCTCGTCGCCGTGGTCGGCAACGAGGATGGCGCCCACCATGTCTCGGCGGAGCTGTTCCAGGCGCTGAACGACGTCGGCTTCACGCTCGCCTCCAACGCCGTCTGCTACTGGGTGGGGGAGGCGATGCAGAAGACCGACTTTCAGGACCTGGACAAGGTGCCCGACAAGGTGGTCTCCACCTCGGCCATGGCCGCGCGCAACGCCGCCCACCTCGCGCGCTTCCTGAAGGAGAAACAGTATCCCGGCGAATGATGGCTCCCGGCGATTAGACGTCTAATAGCGTCGCATCGCCGTCTTCTCCCGGCCGTGCCATTCTGTGGATATCCTCTCAAGAGCCTTCTCAACCGCCCGCGCGATTCCATGTATAGTCGGTCTTGTAGGCCGGCGATGCGATGGCATCGCCGCGGGTGGATGGTGGCAGGAGGAACGGGTGGCGACGCTCAAGGAATTCGAAGAAGCCTTGAAGACGGCGGGCAACACGGAGGCCCTGGAGATCCTAGGCAAGCTGCGTGAGCGCGACAAGGCCCAGCGGTCGATCCGCCCGGCGCGTCGCGTCGTCGGCAAGAAGATGACCCCGGAACTTGCCGCGCAGATTCTGGAGCTTCATCGCACCACCGACATGACGCAGCAGGAAATCGCGTTCCAGCTCAGCGTCAACCAGGGCCGCGTGAACGAGGTCATCAAGCGCGGCAAGTGGCTGAACGACGACCCGAACGCGCCAGAGGCCGTCGCCCGCGACAAGGCCAAGGCCCGTGTCAAGGACGGGGTGGGCATCGAACCGCGCCCGTCCCGTCCGAAGAAGAAAAAGGCGGCCAAGCCGGCCGAGGAACCGGCGGTCGAGCCGATTCAGGAGGCCGTGGCGGAGGACGTGCCTCCTGCCGCAGCGCCGGCGCCGGAAGAACCGGTCCATACGCCCGAACCGGTCGGGGCGGCCCCAGAAGCGCTCGCGCCCGAACCGGCTCCTCTGGAACGGGTTGAGATGGCCCTGAACCCGGACGCCCAGGATGCGGCGGCCGAGGAGAAGGCGGCGCAGGACCAACCGGCCGTGGAACAGGCGCCCAAGGAGAAGAAGAAAAAGCGGAAAGCCGAACCGCCGGCGCAGCTTCTCTTCGACGGGCTGTAAAGCGTTCGCTCAGCCGCGGCGGGGCTGCCACCAGCGGGCCAGGAAGCCCAGCCCGGCGAAGCGCACGACGTGGTGCGTGCCGACGAAGGCGGTGTCGAGGCCGAGCACGAAGGCCACGATGGTCATCGCCTCCACCCCGCCCGGCGCGTAGGCGAGCCAGAGCTGGCCGAAGGGAAGCCCGAGTATCCAGGCTCCCGCCCAGGCGAAGGCCGAGGACAGGACGAGCGCCAGCGCCACGCTTTCCAGCGACGGGCGCAGCGCCGTCCGCAGGGAGGCCAGCGTGACCCCGGCGAAGCGCGACCCGATCAGCGCGCCCGTCACCACGAACCCTGCGTTGAGCAGCCAGTTCGGCAGGCGGTGGTCAACGAGGCCGCTGCCGTGCAGCACCGCGCTTCCCAGCATGGCGCCGAGCAGCACACCGCCGGGCACTCGCAGCTTCTGGAACAACAGCCCGGCCAGGGCGCTGGTGCCGACCAGAAGCGCCATCTCGGGCAAGGCGCCCGCCGGGTCGGAGAGGGCAGGGCGGGGTGGCAGACCCGGCGTGGACGCCACCAAGTCCAACAGCCAGGGCATGGCGGCGACCAGGACGAACAGCCGCAGGCTCTGCGCCAGCGCCACCCGCGGCAGATCGGCCCGGCTCTCCGCCGCCAACACCAGCACCGCGCCCAGCGCGCCGGGGACGGCGGCGTAGCGCGCGGTCGCCGGGTCCCAGCGATGCACCCGCTCCAGCCACGCCGAGCAGGCGTAGAGGCAGACCATCACCGATCCGGCGAGCAGCGCCATGCTGAGCGGCCAGGACGCCATCTGGTGCAGCGTGTCGGGCGTCACCCCGGCGCCCATGGAGATGCCCAGCAGCACGAAGGCGGCGGTGCCGAGCGGGGAGGGCAGGCGGAGTTTCAGTCCGCCGAGCGCCCCGCCGGCCACCGCGGTCATCGCTCCCATCAGCCACGCTGCGGGCAGCCCCGCCAAGGCGAACAGCCCGCCGCCCAGGGTGGCCAGAAGGAGGGTCAGGGCGGTGGCGGCGAGTCGCTTCATCATCCGTCGGGTCCGGCTGCGGCAAGGGCCGTGCACTGTGCGTGTCCCCCGCAATGTCGTGCAACCGGTAAGGGCGGTCACCTGACAAGCGTGTGCGGCATGGGCCGGCGATTGTCCGGACCGTCCGCCTGCTGCATTGTCGGAACAACCAGCCGCCACGGCGGCCCAGACGACGCGGGAGGGGACCATGCCCAAGAAATCCACGGGACGGACGCCATGAGGTTCGCCGCCAACCTGTCCATGATGTTCACCGAGCGGCCCTTCCTTGAGCGGTTCGGCGCCGCGGCAGCGGCCGGCTTTGATGCGGTGGAGTTCCTGTTCCCTTACGACGTGCTGGCGGAGCGGATCAAGGCGGCGCTGGACGCCCATGGGCTGACCCAGGCGCTGTTCAACCTGCCCCCTGGCGATTGGGCGGCGGGGGAACGCGGCATCGCCAGCCTGCCCGGTCGCGAGGCGGAGTTCCGCGAGGGCGTGGCGACGGCCATCGCCTACGCCAAGGTGCTGGGCAACCGACTGCTGCATTGCATGGCCGGCATTCAGCCGCAGGGGATGGATCGGGAGGAGGCGCTGGAGGTCTACACCGGCAATCTGCGCCATGCCGCGGCGGCCTGTGCGGAGGCCGGGTTGACGCTGCTGGTGGAGCCGATCAACAACCGCGACATGCCGGGCTATCTGATGAACGGCACCGCGCTGGCCCGCCAAGTGATTGGAGAGGTGGGGGCGCCGAACCTGAAGCTCCAGCTCGACCTCTACCATTGCCAGATCAGCGAGGGCGACCTCGCCACCCGCATCCGGGCCAACGCCGACCTCACCGCCCATGTGCAGATCGCCGGCGTGCCCGACCGGCAGGAGCCCGATCGCGGCGAGGTCCACTATCCCTATCTGTTCGAGGTTCTGGCCGACACCGGCTACCGCGGCTTCATCGGCTGCGAGTACCGGCCCCGCGCCCGGACGGAGGATGGGCTGGGCTGGTTCCACGCCGCCAACACGCGGGCCGCGCGCTGACCATGGACCTGCTTGCCCCCCTGTCCAGCATCGCCGCCGTCGTCGTGCCGGTGTTCCTGATCGCCGCCCTCGGCTTCGGCTGGAGCCGCGCCAAGCTGCCCTACGACAGCGCCTTCATCACCACCTTCGCGATCAACGTCTCCACCCCCTGCCTGGTCTTCTCCTCGCTGGCCCGCCTGACGCTGGGCGGGGACGATCTGTTGGCCATGGCGGCGGCCTCGGTCGGCAGCATGGCGCTGGCCGGGCTGATGGCGACGCCGATCCTGCTCGCCAGCCGCCTGCCGCTGCGCGTCTATCTGCCGGCGCTCAGCTTTCCCAACGGCGGCAACATGGGCATCCCCGTCTGCCTGTTCGCCTTCGGGGAAACCGGGATGGGGCTGGCGGTGCTGTTCTTCGCGACGCTCGCCGTCCTCCAGTTCACCATCGGCCCGGCCCTGGCGGCGGGGCGCACGGACGCCAAGCAGGTGCTGCGCACCCCGGTGATCTACGCGGTCGCGCTGGCCGTGCTGGTCCTGTTGACCGGCGTCCAGCCGCCGCAATGGGTGACCAACACGACGACGCTGCTCGGCAACTGCGCGGTGCCGCTGATGCTGTTCTCTCTGGGGGTGGCACTGGCGGGGCTGCGGATGCAGGGCATGATGCGGTCGCTGGCCATGTCGGCGCTGCGCCTGCTGCTCGGCTTCGCCGCCGGGCTGGCGGTGGTGGAGGTGCTGGGCCTGGAGGGCACGATGCGCGGCGTCGTGCTGCTGGAAAGCACCATGCCGGTGGCGGTCTTCAACTACCTCTGGGCGCTGCGCTACAACAACGCGCCGCAGGAGGTCGCCGGGATGGTGCTGGGCTCCACGGCGCTGTCGTTCCTGACGCTGCCGCTGCTGCTGGCCGCGGTGATGTGAGGGGCTGTCTCTTATACACATCTGACGCTGCCGACGATTATACGC
>NZ_JAUQTX010000145.1:0-17294 GCF_059803775.1 Azospirillum sp. UFLA03-27
GAGCTGTTATAGTCTCGTGGGCTCGGAGATGTGTATAAGAGACAGTCCTGGAGGCGGCGGACTTCGTTGGCTCCACCGCGCGCATGGTCGATTTCGTGGCGGACCGCCGCCCGCCGCGGGTGCTGATGGTCACCGAATGCTCGATGAGCGACAACGTCGCCGCCGCCTCGCCGGAGACTGAGTTTGTGCGGCCCTGCAACCTGTGTCCGCACATGAAGAAGATCACGCTGGCGAACATCCTGCACAGCCTGCGCACGCTGGAACCGCAAGTGAGCATCGCGCCGGAGGTGGCCGACCGCGCCCGCCGTTCGGTGGAACGGATGCTGGCCGTCAAGCCGCGCTGATCCCGTATTCCCTCTCCCCTCTGGGGAGAGGGTCAGGGTGAGGGGGTTGCGCGTGGCGCCACGTCCGGCACAAGCGCAACCCCCTCACCGGCCCTTCGGGCCACCCTCTCCCCAGAGGGGAGAGGGTTAGTTTCTCCATCGAGAGAACCTACCCATGCCCACCCCTTACACGGTCCGCGATTCGGAGGTGGTCGTCATCGGCTCCGGCATGGCCGGGCTGACCGCCGCCCTGCATCTGGCGCCGCGCGCCGTCACGCTGCTGACCAAGACGCCGGACCTGCCGGGCGGCTCCAGCAATCACGCCCAGGGCGGCATCGCCGCGGCCCTCGGTCCCGGCGACGGGCCGGAGGCGCACGCCGCCGACACGGTGGCCGCCGGCGCCGGCTTCGTGGACGCCGGCCGTGCCCTGCTGCTGACCCGCGAGGGGGCGGAGCGGGTGCGGGCGCTGCTCCTCGCCGGGCTGCCCTTCGACCGCGCCGCCGACGGCGCGCCCCTGCTGGGGCGGGAGGCGGCGCACGGGGCGGCGCGCATCGTTCATGCCGGGGGCGATGCCACCGGGGCGACGCTGGTCGCGGCGCTGGCCGAGCGGGTGCGCGCCACCCCGTCGATCCGGGTAGAAAGCAACGCCTTCGCCGTCGATCTGGCGGTGCGCCACGGGCGGGTCTGCGGCGTGCTCGCCTGCCATCCTAACGGCTGGGTGTTCCACCGCGCGCCGCGCGTGGTGCTGGCGACCGGCGGGGTCGGCGGAGCCTATGCCCGCACCACCAACCCGCCGGAGGCGACCGGCGACGGGCTGGCGCTGGCGGCGCGGGCCGGGGCGCTGCTCGCCGACGTGGAGTTCGTGCAGTTCCACCCCACGGCGCTCGCCGTGGATGCCGACCCCGCCCCCCTGCTGACCGAGGCGCTGCGCGGCGCCGGGGCGGTGCTGCTCGACCGGCGCGGCACCCGCTTCATGGCGGCGGAACACCCGCTGGCCGAGCTGGCGCCGCGCGACGTGGTGGCCCGCGCCATCGGCGCCCGCGTCGCGGCGGGGGAGCCGGTGCTGCTGGACATGCGCCCGGCGCTGGCCGCCAAGCCGGACGGCTTTCCCACCGTGCTGGCGCTCTGCACCGCCCATGGGCTGGACCCGTGGCGGGAGCCGGTGCCGGTCGCCCCGGCGGCGCATTACCACATGGGCGGGGTGGTCACCGACCATGCCGGGCGGACCAGCCTGGACGGGCTGTGGGCCTGCGGCGAGGTCGCCTGCACCGGCGTCCACGGCGCCAACCGGCTGGCCAGCAATTCCCTGCTGGAGGCGCTGGTGTTCGGCGCGCGGGTGGCCCGCGACGTGGCCGGACGGGACCTGCCCCCCCTGCCGCCCTTCGCCCTGCCCGACGCCCCGGCCGTCGCCGGGGAGATCGGGGCCGGCCTGCTCGACGCCATCACCGACGAATCCCGCCGCACGCTCTACCAGGGCGCCGGGCTGGTGCGCGACGGGGTGGGGCTGCTGGCCGCCCGGCGCAAGCTGGACCGGCTCGCCGTGGCGCTCGACGCGCTGTGCGGCGGCGGCCCGGCGGACCTCGCCGCCGTCCGCCGCTGGGGCGAGGCGCGCAACCGCCTGCTGGCCGGGCGGCTGATCGTCCACGCTGCGCTCGCCCGCAGCGAAAGCCGCGGAGCGCATTTCCGCACCGATTTCCCGCAGGAAGACCCGGCGGCGCAGCGCCACCGCTTCACCCTAACCGACCTGACCGGGGCCGCCGGCCCCCTTTCCGGAGACGCCGCATGCTCCATCCTCTGACCTATGAACCGATCGTCCGCGCCGCCCTGGCGGAGGACCTCGGGCGGGCCGGCGACATCACGACCGACAGCATCGTCCCGGCGGACGCCGTGGCGACGGCGCGGGTGGCCGCGCGCAAGGACGGCCGGGTCGCCGGGCTGGAGGTCGCCCTGTCCGCCTTCCGCATCCTCGACCCGAAGGCGGAACTGCGGGTGGAGCACGGCGACGGCGCCGACGTGCCCCCCGGCGCCACCATCGCCACCGTGACGGCCCGCGCCCGCGCCCTGCTGACGGCGGAGCGCACGGCGCTGAATCTGCTGGGCCGCCTGTCCGGCATCGCCACCGCCACCCGCGCGCTGGTGCGCGAGGTCGAGGGAACCCGCGCCCGCATCGTCTGCACCCGCAAGACCACCCCCGGCCTGCGCGTCCTGGAAAAGCAGGCGGTGCGGCTGGGCGGCGGCTTCAACCACCGCTTCGGGCTCGACGACGCGGTTCTGGTCAAGGACAACCACATCGCCGTTGCCGGCGGCATCCGCCCGGCGGTGGAGCGCGTCCGCGCCGCCATCGGCCACATGGTGAAGGTGGAGGTCGAGGTCGACACGCTGGCCCAACTGGAGGAGCTGCTGACCCTGCCGGTCGACGTCGTCCTGCTCGACAACATGGACCCGCCGACGCTGCGCCGCGCCGTCGCCATGGTGGACGGCCGCATGGTGACGGAGGCGTCGGGCAACGTCACCCTGTCCACCGTGCGCGCCATCGCGGAGGCGGGCGTCGACATGATCTCGGTCGGCTGGCTGACCCACAGCGCGCCGAACCTCGACGTCGGGTTGGATATGTAGGGAGGAGTCACAGCCCCTCCCCCGGAACGCAGCTCCTCAGTGCCCCATGAAGTTGCGGTGGTGCACCGTGTTGTCCTCGCTCAGCCGGACCGAGGGGGCGGCGTAGGTCTCGTCGGCGGTGCGGCCCAGCGTGCCTTCCAGGATCACGCTGGCGCCGATGGCGAGGACGACCGCGGTGGCCAGGGCCATTCCGAACGCTTTCATGACGCTTCCCTCCTGCTGTGGACCGGAGCGGCCGGTTGGGTGGCGCCGATCCCGGAAATGCCGCGCGCGCCCTCCGCCACAGCACCCTCCGCCTTGGCGATGCGGGTGTAGAGCGCCAGCGCCTGCGCCACCACCTGATCCATGTTGTAGTAACGGTAGGTCGCCAGTCGCCCGACGAAATGGACGTTCGGCGTGGCGTCGGCCAGCTCCTGGTACTTGCGGTAGAGGGCCGCGTTCTCCGCGCGGGGGATCGGGTAGTAGGGGTCGCCCTCCGCCGACGGGTATTCGTAGGTCAGGCTGGTTTGCGGGTTCGTCTGGCCGGTCAGGTGCTTGTATTCGGTGATGCGGGTGTGCGGCACCTCCTCGCCGGGGTAGTTCACCACGGCGACGGGCTGGAACCATTCCTGATCGACCGTCTCGTGCCGGAAGGTCAGGGAGCGGTAGGGCAGCTTGCCGAAGCGGTGGCCGAAATACTCGTCCACCGGGCCGGTGAAGATCAGGTTGCGGTAACGCACGTCGCGCACCACGTCGCGGAAATCGGCGCCCAGGCGGATGGTGATGTTCGGGTGGTCGAGCATGTTCTCGAACATCCGCGTGAAGCCGTGCAGCGGCATGTTCTGGAAGCTGTCGCCGAAATAGCGGTCGTCGTCGTTGGTCCGCGTCGGCACCCGCGCCGTCACCGCCTTGTCGAGGTCCGACGGGTCGAGGCCCCATTGCTTGCGGGTGTAGCCGCGGAAGAACTTCTCGTACAGCTCCCTCCCGACCGCGCCGACCACCACGTCCTCCGAGGTGCGGACATCGGCCACCGGTTCCGCCCGGCTCTTCAGGAAGGCGGCGACTCCGGCCTCGTCGAGGTCCAGCCCGTAGAGGCGGTTGACCGTCGTCCGGTTGATCGGAATGGGGACGAGTTGCCCGTCCACATGGGCGAGCACCCGGTGTTCGTAGGGGCGCCACTTGGTGAAGCGGGACAGATAGTCCGCCACCGGCTGCGAATTGGTGTGAAAGATATGCGGGCCGTAGCGATGGATCAGCACGCCCGCGTCGTCGTGATGGTCGTAGGCGTTGCCGCCGATGTGCGGGCGCCGGTCGATCAGCAGGACACGCTTGTCCATTCCCGCCGCCAGCCGTTCCGCCAGCACGCTGCCGGCGAAGCCCGCCCCGACGATCAGATAATCGAAAACCGCCGGCCCGTCCGTCCGCCCCACATACGCTGGAGCGGCTCCATCGAAATCACGCATAAGCTCTGCCTTCCTCGTCCCGCCAAAAGGCGGACGAGCGGGGCAAGCCGTCCGGCGCCCCACCCGTCCGCACATCCTGCGAACGGTGGAAGCCGCCGGTGGTTCCGGAGGAAGACGGTCGAGAAGGAGGTACCGATGCAGGGTACCTCCGGTGGCATCACCCCCCGAAGACGGTGTTCAGCTGCGCGCCGACGCGGACGAAGGTGGTCCGCTTCGACACCTCCTTCAGCTTGGTGGCGCCGATGTAGGTCATCATGCTGCGCACGCCGCCCATGATCTCCTGCATCGTGCCGTCGATCGGTCCGCGGTAGGGGACCTCCACGGTCTTGCCCTCCGACGCGCGGTAGGAGGCGACGCCGCCCGCGTACTTGTGCATCGCCGTGTCGGACGACATGCCGTAGAAGGTCATCGCCACCGGCACCTTACGCCCGTCGCGCTCCTCGTAGCGGATGTCGCCCTCGCACTCGTCGTGACCGGCCAGCATGCCGCCGAGCATCACGAAGTCCGATCCGGCGCCGTAGGCCTTGGAGATGTCGCCCGGCACCGTGCAGCCGCCGTCGCCGCAGACCTGCCCCTTCAGCCCGTGGGCGGCGTCGGCGCATTCGATGATGGCGGAGAGCTGCGGGTAGCCGACACCGGTCATCTTGCGGGTGGTGCAGACCGACCCCGGCCCGATCCCGACCTTGATGATGTCGGCCCCGGCGAGCACCAGCGCCTCGGTCATGTCGCCGGTCACCACGTTGCCGGCCATGATGACCATGTCCGGGTTCTCCGCCCGCAACCGGCCGATGACGCGCACGAAGCGTTCCGTGTAGCCGTTGGCGACGTCGAGGCAGAGCTTGGCCACCGGGGCCTTGGCCTTCACCGCCTGGAACTTGTCGTAGTCGGCCTCGGTCGTGCCCAGCGAGTAGAAGACGTTGGCCGTGTCCTCGTCGCGGAAGAAGGGGATCAGGGCGTCGGCCGGGTAGTGCTTGTGCAGCGCGGTCATCGCGCCGAAGCGCGACAGGGCGCGGGCGACGGCCATGGTGCCGACCACGTCCATGTTGGCCGCGATCAGCGGGAAGCCCGTCCATTCCAGCCCGCTGTGGACGAAGCGGAAGGTCCGCTCGATGTCCACGTCGTTGCGGCTTTCCAGAGTGCTGCGCTTCGGGCGGATCAGCACATCCTTGAAGTCCAGCTTCAGATCGTTCTCGATGATCACCGGCGGGTCGTCCTTGTCGTTCTTATCGTCATGGTGGGGGTTTTACCCCTCGCCCAGCACCTCCAACAGCGACAGCGCCACAACCTCCGTCGCCTTGAACAGATCGGACAGCGGCAGGCGCTCGTCGGCGCGGTGGGCGTTGGCCTCCTCGATGGTGTGGGGGCCGGCGCCGAACAGGGCGATGGGCACGCCGGCGTCGGAGTAATGGCGCGCGTCGGTGTAGAGCGGCACGCCCTTGGTCTCCACCGGCTCGCCCATCACGCGGCTGGCGTGGGCGCAGAGAACGGCGGCCAGCCGGTCGGTGCCGGGCAATGGGGTCAGCGGGCGGGCCAGCAGGATGCGGCGGACCTCGACGCGGGCCTTCGGGAAGGCCGTGGTCGCGTCGGCGATGACCGCGCGCAACGTTTCCTCCACCGTCTCCGGCGCCTCCTCCGGGATCATGCGGCGGTCGAGGCGCAGGGTCACGCGGTCCGGGACGACGTTGGTGTTGATGCCGCCCTTGATCAGCCCGACCGTCAACTGCGGCGAGCCGATGCCGCCCACCGCCGACACGGTGCCGGCGTAGCCCTTGCGGTGCTCGTAGAGCGCACCGAGGATCGCCGTCGTCGCCTCCAGCGCGTCGATGCCGGTCATCGGCAGGGCGGCGTGGGCGGACTTGCCGGTGACCTCGACCTCCAGATGGAGGCAGCCGTTGTGCGCGGTGACGACCCCGTAGCTGAAGCCCGCGGCGATGGCGAAGTCCGGCTTGGTCAGCCCCTCGTCGAGCAGCCATTTCGGCCCGATCTCGCCGCCAGCCTCCTCGTCGTAGGTCAGGTGCAGTTCCACCGTGCCGCGGTCCAGCCCGGCCTTCTCAAGCGCCAGCAGCGCGTAGGTGTAGGTGACGAAGTCGGACTTCGAGACGGCGACGCCACGCCCGTACATCCAGCCGTCCACCACCTCCGCCCCGTAGGGGTCGCGGGTCCAGCCCTCGCCCGGCGGCACCACGTCGCCGTGGGCGTTCAGCGCAACGGTCGGCCCGTCACCGAATCGGCGGCGCACGATCAGGTTGGTGGCGGAGATCATGCCGTTGGCCCGCACCAGCTCCGCCGGGACCGGGTGGCGCTCCACCGTCAGGCCCATGGCCTCCAGCAACTCGGCGGCACGTTCTGCGTGGGGGGCGCAGTCGCCGGCCGGATTGTCGGAGGGCACCTTGACCAGTTCGGCCAGGAAGCGGACCTGCTCGTCGCGGGTCTGCTCCAGGAAAGCGCGGATGGCCTTTTGGGCGGTGTCGGTCATGGTGTCGGGGTCTCGTGCTCGAAGTGGCGGATGATGTCCAGGAGGATCTGCACCGACAGGTCGGCGTCCTCCACGGTGATGGATTCGGCGGGGTTGTGGCTGATGCCGCCCGCACAGCGGACGAACAGCATGCCCATCGGCAGCACGCCGGAGAAGGCCATGGCATCATGCCCGGCGCCGCTGGGCAGCGGCAAGGGACGGACGCCGGCACGGATCACCGCCGCCTCGATCTGCCGCCGGATGCCGGGGGAGCAGGGAGCGGCGTTGGCGTCGTGGGTGGTCTCCACCGCCAGTTCCACGCCGCGGCGGGCGGCGATCGCCTCGAAGTCGGCGAGGATGGCGGCGCAGGCGTCCCGCCGCACGGCGTCTTCCGGCGCGCGGACGTCGAGGGTGAAGGCGGCCTCGCCGGGGATGACGTTGACGGCGCCCGGCTTCGCCTCGATCCGGCCCACCGTCGCCACCAGCCCGGCGTCGGAGGCCGCGGCCACCCGCTCCGCCGCCAGGGTCATCTCGGCGGCGGTGGCCAGCGCGTCGCGGCGCAGCGCCATCGGCACCGTGCCGGCGTGGCCGGCCATGCCGCGCAGCCGGACGGCGAAGCGCGTGGCGCCGTTGATGGCCGTGACGATGCCGACCGGCAACCCTTCCGCCTCCAGCACCGGCCCCTGTTCGATGTGGACCTCCAGGAAGGCCAGCGCCTCCCCCGGCTTGCGGGCCGCCGTGGTGATGGCCTCGGGGTCGCCGCCGAAGGCGCGCAGCGCGTCAGCCATGCGCACGCCGTCGCGGTCGCGCGTCTCCAGCGCCACCCGGTCGAAGCGGCCGGCCACGGCGCGGCTGCCGGTCAGGGTCACGGGGAAGCGCACCCCCTCCTCGTCGCCGAAGCCCAGCACCTCGATGGCGAAGGGCAGGCGCTCGCCGCGCCGGTCCAGCTCCGCCACCGCGGCGACGGCGGCCAGCACGCCCAGATTCCCGTCATACCGTCCGGCGTTGCGCACCGTGTCGATGTGGGAGCCGATCAGCAGGGCCGGCGCGCCCGGTACGGTTCCCTCGTAACGGCCGACCACCGTTCCCGCCGGGTCGAGCCGGGCGCTCATCCCGGCCTTGCCCATCAACTCCATCAGCCAGTCCGCGGCGGCGCGGTGCTGCGGGGTCAGGAACAGGCGGGTCAGCAGCCCCGGCTCCTCCGTGAAGCCGGCGAAGGCGTCCAGCCGCGCCATCAGGTCCGCGCCGAACGCCGTCATGGGATCATGTCCTTCAGGCGCAGCCAGGTGATGCGCTCGACCTGGGCCAGCGCCGTGGCGAACTCCTCCTCCGGGCCGTTGGACAGGCGGGTCTCGAACGCCTCCAGGATGTCGGCGCGGCTGCGGCCCTTGACCGCCAGGATGAAGGGGAAGCCGAAGCGCGCCTTGTAGGCGTCGTTCAGTTCGGTGAAGCGGGCGAACTCCTCGGGCGTGCAGCGGTCCAGCCCGGCGCTGGCCTGCTCCGCCGTGCTGTCGGCGGTCAGCTCGCCGCGCAGCGCCAGCCGGCCCGCCAGATCGGGGTGGGCGTTCAGCAGCGCCAGCTTCCGGCCATGGTCGGCGGCGCGCAGGACGGCGACCATCGCGGCGTGCAGCCCGTCCGCGTCGTCCGGCACGTTTCCGGCATCCCAAGCGCCTTCGGCGACCCAGGGCGAATGTTCGAACACGCCGCCGAATCGGGCGACGAAACTTGCACGGTCCATCTCGCTCGGTCGCATCCCGGCCTTCCCTGATCGGTCCTCTGTCCCGCAGCATAACCGCAATCGCCGAGGTCCGCTTTTTCGATCCGTTTGAAAGTCTTTTTGCGCAAGCCCCGTTCGGACCGCGCGGCGGTGCGGCATGGGGTGCGGTATAAGGTCACTTCGCGGCATTCCACGGCGAGGAGAGACCCATGTCCGGAAGCGGGCGCCTGACCACCCATGTTCTCGACACGACGCACGGACGGCCCGGCGCCGGGATCGCCGTCACCCTCTACCGCATCGACAGGGAGCGGCGGGAACGGCTGACCCAAACGCGCACCAACGCCGACGGGCGCTGCGACGCGCCGCTCCTCGCCGGGGCCGACCTGACTCCGGGGGTCTACGAGCTGGTGTTCGAGACCGGCGACTATTTCCGCGCCTCCGGCCTGGAGATCGTCGAACCCGCCTTCCTCGACGTGGTGCCGATCCGCTTCGGCGTCGCCAACGCGGACCAGCACTATCACGTGCCGCTGCTCGTCTCCCCCTACAGCTACTCGACCTACCGGGGAAGCTGATCGGTCCAGGCGGCGAGCAGGCGGCGCTCTTCCAGCGTGATCCCGGTGACGTTGCCGGGGGGCATCGCGTCGGACAGCGCCGCCCAGGTCCGGATCTGCGGCGCGTGGCGGCTGATCGCCTCCGCGCTGTCCAGCGTCACGCCGCGCGGCGCCACGCCGATCCCCTCCCACACCGGCTGCGCCGCGTGGCACATGGAGCAGCGGGAGAGCACCACCTCCTCCACCTGCGCGAACTCGACCCTGGCCGGCGCGGCGGCGCTCTCGGTCCGCGTGCCGGCGGCGCTCAGGCCGACGATGACGGCGACGCCCGCGGCGGCCACCGCCCAGGTCCACCAGGGCGTCGGCTTGCCGGCGTGGCGGCTGTTGAAGAAGTGGCGGATCACCGCCCCCACCACCAGCACCACCGCGACGATCACCCAGCTGTAGCGCGTGCCGAAGGCCAGCGGGTAGTGGTTGGAGATCATCAGGAAGACGACCGGCAGCGTCAGGTAATTGTTGTGCAGCGAGCGCTGCTTGGCCTGCTTGCCC
Organism: Azospirillum sp. UFLA03-27; assembly: GCF_059803775.1. Classification (NCBI taxonomy): domain Bacteria; kingdom Pseudomonadati; phylum Pseudomonadota; class Alphaproteobacteria; order Rhodospirillales; family Azospirillaceae; genus Azospirillum; species Azospirillum sp. UFLA03-27. Next base: position 9,654 of record NZ_JAUQTX010000145.1, read on the forward strand.
AGCGCCGGGTCGGGCACTTGGCCGGCCTTCATGGCGGCCACAGCCTTGGTCTGGTTGGGGATGATGATGCGGAAGACGTTGGCCGACATCATCGTGCCGATCAGCGCGCCGACATGCAGCATCGCCGCCCGCCCGCTGAAGAGATGGCTGAGGCCCCAGGCGACCAGCACCAGGAAGACGAAGCCCGCCGCCGCCAGCTTCACGTCGTCCTTGCCCAGCGGCGACTTGCACAGCCGGTCATAGCCGTGCCAGCCCAGCCCCAGGGCGCCCAGGCTGAGCAGAACCGCGCCCCACCAGGGAATGTCCAGCACCGCCGGGTCGATCATGTAGAGTGTGGCGCCGTGGTAGTAGAGGACCGACAGCAGGCAGAAGCCGCTGAGCCAAGTGGCGTAGGCTTCCCATTTGAACCAGGTCAGCTTCTCCGGCAGCTCCGGCGGGGCGACCGTATATTTCATCATGTTGTAGAAGCCGCCGCCGTGGACCTGCCATGCCTCCCCCGCCACGCCGGGGGGCAGGCCGTCGCGCCGCCGCAGGGACAGGTCGAGGTGGATGAAATAGAAGCTCGATCCGATCCAGGCGATGGCCGTGACGACGTGCAGCCAGCGCACCAGAACGTTGACCCACTCCCAGACGATCGGCTCCATGCGTCGCGGCCTCTTCCGTTCGGTGATCCTCACCCTGAACTCTACGGTTGCCGCAGCGCAGCGGGGAAGCGGATGCGTGCGCCAGCACTTTCAAAAAAAACGGAAAGGTGGGAGGATTCCTCCTCTTATCCCCTCGCCCCCCTGGGGGAGAAGGAAAATCAGGAAAGACAAGGCGTGGCGCTGCTGGAGAACATGCGGGTGTTCGTGCGGGTGGTGGAGCTGGGCAGCCTGTCCGCCGCCGGGCGCAGCCTGCGCCTGTCGCCCGCCGTGGTCAGCCATCGGCTGCAAAGCTTGGAGGAGCATCTGAACGCCCGCCTGCTCAACCGCACCACCCGGCAGGTGCAGTTCACCGAGGCCGGAAAGGTCTTCTTCGAACACTGCCTGGAGGTTCTGGAGGCGGCGGAACGGGCGGAGAGCAGCGTCGGCGCTATCGGCGGGGCGCCGGTGGGCAGCCTGCGGGTGACGGCGCCGCTGGGCTTCGGGCGGCGCATCCTGGCGCCGATGGTGCCGCGTTTCCACGCCGCCTACCCCCAGGTCGACCTGCGGCTGCGCCTGTCCGACCATCTGCTGGACCTGCTGCGCGAGGCGACGGACGTCGCCATCCGCATGGCGCCGCTGAAGGATTCCAGCTTCGTTGCGCGCAAGATCGCCGACCTGCCGCGGGTGCTCTGCGCCGCGCCGTCCTACCTGGAGCGGCGGGGCGTGCCGGCACGCCCCGAGGAGCTGCTGTCCCACCACTGCCTGCTGCTGCGCTTTCCCGGATCGCAGCAGTTCCAATGGACGCTGAACACCCCGCAAGGCCCGATGACGCTTCCGGTGTCCGGCCAGTTCGACGCCGACGACGGCGACGTGCTGACCGGCTGGGCGCTGGCCGGGGAGGGAATCGTGCTGAAGCCGCTGTGGGAGGTCGCCGACCATCTGCGCCGCGGGGAGCTGCGGGTCGTCCTGCCGCACTGCCCGCCGGATCCGGTGACGCTCGCCGTGCTCTACCCCCACCGCAACCTGCTGCCCGCGAAGATCCGAGTCTTCATCGACTTCTTCGCGGAGCAGGCGCGCGCCGCCCTGGCGGACACGGAAATGACTGGAGCGGAACCGAATGCCGCGCCCTGACCGTTCCCGCATTTTCCCCGCTTTTCCAACGGCGTGCTATGATGCCGCCTCGCCGCGCGGCGGGGTTCGCCGCAGGGAAGGACGAGAATGACCGCACAGCCGCCCGCCAAGCCGTTTCCGCCGAAACCCGCCAAACCCATCCGCAAGAAGACCCGCCGCGCCACGGAGCGGCTGACCATGACGGACGTGGCCAACGCCGCCGGCGTGTCGCCCAGCACCGTCTCGCTCTATCTGCGCAAGCCGGAGGCGGTGTCGGAGGAGCTGGCGACCCGTGTGCGGACGGTGATCGACCAGCTCGGCTACGTGCCGAACCTCGTGGCGGGCAGCCTCGCCGCGGCGAAGAGCCGGACGGTGGGGGTGATCCTCCCCTCCATCACCAACTCCTTCTTCGCGGAAACCTACAACACGCTGCAAAGCGCCTTCCAGACCGCCCATTACCAGACGCTGCTCGGCGTCAGCGAGTTCGATCCGGAGCGGGAGGAGGAGCTGATCCGCGCCTTCCTCGCCTGGTCGCCCGCCGCGGTGGTGGTCACCGGCCTGCACCACACCGAGCGGACGCGCGCCATGCTGCGCTCCTCCGGCGTGCCGGTGGTGGAGATGTGGGACATCCCCTCCGCCCAGACCCCGGCGGTGGACATGACGGTCGGCTTCTCCCACTTCGAGGTCGGGCGCCGGCAGGCCGCCCATCTTTACGACCAGGGAAGCCGCAAGGTCGCCTATATCGGCGCCGCCGTTCATCAGGACATGCGCGTGCGCAGCCGCACCGACGGCTATGAGGACGAGGTGCGCCGCCGCGGCCTGCACGAGCCGATCGCCTTCACCGCTCCTGACACCGCCTCCACCCCCGTCGGCATCTGGCTGATCGACGAGGTGTTCGCGCTTCACCCGGACATCGACGGGGTGGTCTGCTCCAACGACGCCATGGCGCTGGGCGTGCTGTTCGAAGCGAACCGGCGCGGGCTGAGCGTGCCCGACGATCTGGCGGTGATCGGCTTCGGCGACCTGACCTTCAGCGCCGCCTGCCTGCCGCCGCTGTCCACCGTGCGCCCGCCGCAGCGCGAGATCGGTGAGCTGGCCGCCGGCCAGATCCTGGCCCGGCTGAACGGCACCACGGTGGCCCAGCCGCATCATGGGTTGGATTGCGAGCTGGTCGTCCGCGACAGCACCCGTCCCGACGCCGATGCGGGCGTGGAGCGGCAAAGGGCGGGGTGACTCCTGGTCTGAAGGACAGGGCCGACGATTGTCCCTTGTCCATGGTTCGTTCCCCTGCTTCCTTCCGCGCCATCGTGATCAACACACCGGGTTCGTGTGATGGATGGAGTTGCGGTAATCCGCGCCACCCTGCCGACGCTGCCGGACACGGCCGGCGTCTACCGGATGATCGGGGCGGACGGGCGCATCCTGTACGTCGGCAAGGCGAAGAACTTGAAACGCCGGGTGGCCAGCTACACCCGGACGGACGGGCTGCCCAACCGCACCCGCCGCATGGTGGCGCTGACCCGCTCCATGGAGTTCGTCACCACCCACACCGAGGCGGAGGCCCTTCTGCTGGAGGCGAACCTGATCCGCCGCCTGCTGCCGCCCTTCAACGTGCTGGTGAAGGACGACCGCTCCTTCTCCTACATCGCGCTCGGCGAGGGTCATGAGTTTCCGCGCCTGATGCACCACCGCGGCAGCGCCGACCGGCATGGCCGGAAGCGCGACCTGTTCGGCCCCTACGCCTCCCCCGCCCTGGTCGGCATGACCATCGGCGCGTTGCAGCGCGCCTTCCTGCTGCGCAACTGCGACGACGCCACCTTCACCGCGCGCACGCGGCCCTGCCTCCAGCACCAGATCAAGCGCTGCTCCGCCCCCTGCGTCGGCCGCGTCTCGGCGGAGGAGTACGCCGCGCAGATGCAGGGCGTGCGCGATGTGCTGACCGGGCGCAGCGCCGCCGTCCAGGCGGAGTTCGCACGCCACATGATGGACTGCTCCGACCGGCTGGCCTACGAGGACGCCGCCCGCTGGCGCGACCGCATCCGCGCCCTGACCGCCCTGCAAAGCCGCCAGGACATCAATCTGGAAGGCGTGCTGGAGGACGCCGACGTGCTGGCCGTCCATGCCGAGGGCGGAACCGCCTGCGTCCAGGCCTTCTTCTTCCGCGGCGGTCGCAACCAGGGCACCCGCGCCTTCTTCCCCCGGCACGACGGTGAGGAGGAGCCCGCCGCGATCCTCGCCGCCTTCGCCGCGCAACTCTACGAAGGGACGCCGCCGCCCCGCCACCTGCTGCTCAGCCACGCCATCCCCGAGCGCGCCCTGCTGGCCGAGGCACTGACGCTCGCGGCCGGGCGGCGGGTCGAGGTGGAGGTGCCCCAGCGCGGCCCCAAGCGCCGCGTCGTCGAACACGCCCTGACCAACGCGCGTGAGGCCCACGGGCGCCGCATGGCCGAACGCTCCGCGCAAGGCAAGCTGCTGGCCGGGGTGGCGCGCGTCTTCGGCCTTCCGAAGACACCGGCCCGTATCGAAATCTACGACAACTCGCACATCCAGGGCGCCTTCCCGGTCGGCGCCATGGTGGTCGCCGGGCCGGAGGGCATCCAGCGCAACGCATGCCGCCGTTTCCACATCAAGGACCCCGCCGCGGCGGGCGACGACTACGCGATGCTGCGCGAGGTGCTGACCCGCCGCTTCGGGCGCGCGCTGCGCGAGGACCCGCAGCGCAGCGGCGGCCAGTGGCCCGATCTGGTGCTGATCGACGGCGGGCTTGGCCAGTTGAACACCGCCAGCGCGGTGCTGGACGGGCTGGGCATCGCGGGGGTGCCGCTGGCCGCCATCGCCAAGGGGCCGGACCGCGACGCCGGGCATGAGCGCTTCTTCGTGCCGGACCGCGAGCCCTTCCGGCTGGAGCCCAACGACCCGGTGCTCTACTTCCTGCAACGGCTGCGCGACGAGGCGCACCGGACGGCCATCGACGCCCATCGCACCCGCCGCCTGAAGGCGATGGACCACACCCGCATCGACGGCATCCCCGGCGTCGGCCCGTCGCGCAAGAAGGCCCTGCTGCACCATTTCGGCAGTTCCACCGCGGTGGCCTCGGCCGGGCTGAAGGATCTGGAGGCCACCCCCGGCATCAGCGCGGCGCTGGCCCGGCGAGTGTTCGAGCATTTTCATGGGTAGGGGATGAGTGGTCGCGGTGGGGGCAACCGCGGCCGAATCATTCCAAAGGCACTGATGCAGCCACCGCTCATCAGTCCTGCGTTTGCGCGGTTTTTGGTTAGTGCTTCCTTAACCCGACGGGATCATGGTCCGCCCACCGCAAACAGAGCATGCACGCAAGGCGCCTGACCATGGGCCAGAAGACCATCAAGTTCTCCGACAAGAACGGCTATCGCGACGTCGAACTCGACAGCCTGCCGCGCAACGTGCGCGCCGCCGTCACCGACATGGCGGCCAAGAACCCCGTCGCCGGCATCATCATCGACCAGACGGGCATGCTGTACCGGATCCACCTGACCGAACCGGCGAACGTCTATCTGGACGTGCTTTCGGTCGCCTGAACCGGGGCACTCCGCAAGGATTGGTGACACGGCGGCGCATCCGATGCGCCGCCGTTTCCATTTCAGCGTGCCGTCACTCCGGCAGGATCGTGACGGTACGGTCCAGGGCATCGCGCGGAACCGTCGAGCCGAATCCGGACAGGATCGCGCGGGCGTGCCCCGGCGCCAGACCGGTCATCCGCGCCAGATCACCGGCGTCCAGCCCCTGCTGTTCGGCGGCGTGGCGGATGCGGGTGATGGCGTCGCGTTTCTCCGTACGGTCCATGGCGCTGCTCCGTTTGCGGACGTGGTGAGTCATGCGGTCCTCCTGTGCCGGTGGACGGAGGGAGAGGCGGGGTTTGCGGATTCTCAGTGCGGGCGGCCTTCCAGGCGACGCAGCGCATGGTCGAGCGTGTTCACGGGCATCATGAACACGGTGCCGCCCAGAACCGCCCGGACATCGTCGATGTCCAGGCCAGTGGCCGCGGCGACGCCCCATTCATCCAACCCGCGGTCTTCGGCGATCACGGCGATCCAGCCCGCCAGCGTGCGGGCCTGGGCCATCCGGGCCGGGTCGGTTAGAGGATGACAACGCGCCGATAAGTTGCGGCCCCGGGGGTCAGCAAAGTCGGTGGGGGTTAGCATGGGCTCCTCCCAAAGAGCTTCGGCCAGATCATTTGGCCTTCTTTTTCGGCTATGGTGCGCTTCCTCCGTCCTGCGCACAATCCACCCATCGGCTTAATGCCCTTCGCCTGATGCCCCCTGGCAAAAGGTTCTGCGACGAAAAGTCCCGATTCCGGCCCTTCCACGCTTCAGGCTCCCATCCAGCGCCGCGTCGGCCCGGTGTCCACATGGACGAAGTTCCGCTTGGCGTAGCAGCCCGCCCCGCCGTCGCCGAAGGACAGGGCGCAACGGTAAAGGTCCACCGCGCGCCGCCCCTGCAGGCGCAGATCGACCGCCCGACCCTGCAGGTGCAGGCTGCCCGTCGCCGCACCCTTCACGCGGCGGTTGGTCTCCTGGGAGCGGAAGGCCGACAGCACTTCGAACGGATGCTGGCTATCCAGCTTCTCCTGCATCTCCGACAGACGGTTTAGCAGAGCGAGATCGATGCGGTGGCAATCGTCGCTGCGATGGTCGCGCAGCACCCAGTCGATGCGGGCCATCGCCTCCACGACCGGACGCCCCTCCGCCCAGTAGACGCCGTCGAAGCTCTCCCCCGTCAGGCAATTGTAAATCCGCAGCGTACGCTCCGGCGCCGGCTCCCATGCCGCGGCGCTGCGGCTGTTGCAGACGCCGACCGCCACGGCGGCCCCCAGCCCGAAGATGCCGCGGCGCGTCAGCGCAGACGCGGCGGGCTCGTCCATCGGGGATTTATGGGGGGATGTTTGAAGGTGAGGTGTCGGATAGCGGCGCGACGGAACGTTCAGAGACGACAAGAAAGACGAAGACAAAAAAGGCATGGAACCACCGGTGCGTTGCGTTACCGAAGCCGAGAACAGGGAAAACCGGGAAATGTCGGCACGCCTTGTCGACAGCGGGGTCGACGGCGGGGGATGCGCGTCGGTGAGCCGGGCGTGCCGCGGGGACGGGAGAAGCCTTCAGCCAGTGTTCGGGCTCTCCCGTGTCGAGTCCCCTGTCCGGCGGCGGGTAACCCGGACAACGGCCCGACCGTTCCGCCGCGGCGGGTAGCATACGGTAGTTTACGCCCCGTTCGGCGGGGGTGGCTCCCGCCGCCTTCGGACGTGCGGCGCCATCCTTTGGATAGGCGCCCTATCCCAACGATCAGAGAAACGGGCGGACTTCGGGAACATGATCCGTCCTAAAAGCACAGGGCCAATGGACATCAGTTTTTCCCGATGAAAGAATGCCGGCAACACATCGACCCACCCCTTTTGAGAAGGATCGTCCGTCGTCTTTCTCAACGTTCGGGAGACGTCACGAATGACCGAGGAAACTCCGCCCGCACAGGGGTGGGCATTGGATGATCGTGCCGTCAGGACTCAGCTTGAGCGGATTTTGGCGAGCGACCATTTCGACGCGTCGGACCGCAACCGCCGCTTCCTGCGCTATGTGGTCGAGGAGTGCCTGGAGGGGCGGGCGCAGCAGATCAAGGCCTACTGCATCGCCGTCAGTGTCTTCAACCGTGAGCCGAGCTTCGACCCGCAATCCGATCCCATCGTGCGGTTGGAGGCCGGACGGCTGCGCCGCAGCCTGGAACATTACTATCTCACCGCGGGCCGCAACGACCCGATCCGCATCGTCATCCCGAAGGGCGGCTATGCACCCCGCTTCGAACGGCTGAACAACGATCTGCCCCCTGCCCTGCCCCTGTCTCTTATACACATCTGACGCTGCCGACGATTATACGCGAG
>NZ_JAUQTX010000146.1:0-17224 GCF_059803775.1 Azospirillum sp. UFLA03-27
GTTATAGTCTCGTGGGCTCGGAGATGTGTATAAGAGACAGGGTTAGGGTGGGGGCAAGCCCGCCCCGTTACGCCGCCACCGGGATCGGCTTCGGCAATAGCGGGCTGTCCACCTCCTGCACCACGCCGTCGCGCAGCGAGAAGGCCGGGACGATCATCTCCGGCGCGGTCACCCGCTCGCCGCTGTTGTCGCTGAGCTGCCAGCGGCCGGTCTTGACCTCCAGCACCGCGACGTCGGCGGCCATGCCCGGAGTCAGCGCGCCGATCTCGTCGGCCATGCCCAGCATGGCGGCGGGGTTGCTGGTCACCGTCTTCAGCACGTCGCCCAGCGCCATGCCGAGAGTCAGCAGCTCGGTCATCGCGTGGGTCAGGCTGAAGGGGGCGACGCCGTAGAAGGGGTTGGCCTCGCGGTCGCCGCCGGCGCCCGCCGTCGGGGCCTTCACGTTGTAGCCGTGCAGGTCGGCGCCCAGCGTGTAGGGCAGGATGCCCGCCGCCAGCGTCCGCCGCGCCATCTCGAAGCTGAAGTGCGAGCCGTGGCCGACGTCCACGGTCAGCCCGCGCTCCAGCGCCTTGTAGATGACCGGATGCACCTCGCCGGTGCGGGTTGAGATGAAGCCGCCGGGATGCCGGGTGAAGGGATGGGCCAGGATATCGCGCGAATCGAGAAGCGGGACCAGCTCCTCCACCAGCATGTCGGGATCGACGGCTTCGCCGCCCTCGACCTCCGGCCAGAGCTGGCCGAGATGGACGTAGAGCGGCACGCCGATGCCGTCGGCGATGCGCTTGGCCTGCTTGATGACGTCGAGGCCCCAGCGCGATGCGCCGCCGACCTCCGCATGGGCCTTGATGCCCTTCACGATGTCGCGGTTCTCGCGCCCGACGCGGATGGTGGCGTCCACATCGACGCAATCCGGACGGTAGAGCTGCGGGTAATAGTGCCCCTCCAGTCCGCCGACCAGATAGGCCGACAGGAAGCACAGCGTGCGCGAGCGCGCCGGCTCGGCGATGAAGCGGCGGAAGGCCGGCAGGGTCATCAGGCTCGGCCCGCCCTGGTCGACCAGCGTCGACACGCCGGAGCGCACGCCCACCATGTCCGGGTTCAGCCCGAAGCGCCCGGTGACCTTTTCGAAGACGTGCGCGTGGGTGTCGATCAGGCCCGGCGTCACGAGCTTTCCGGATACGTCGAGGATGGTGTCGGCGGCATCGTCGGGCAGCCGTTCCGCCACCGCCGCGATGCGGCCCTTCGCGACCGCCAGATCGCCGACCAGATCCAGCCCGTTGGCCGGATCGAGAATCCGTCCGCCGCGGAGCACGAGGTCGAACGTGTGCGTCTCTGACATAACCCACCTTCTTGCGCTGATTTTTATCTGGCCGTCCTTTCAGCAAGGGTCATGCCAAGGCGGGGCGGAGTCGCCGGGCCGCACAAAACTTCAGCACACTGACGAATGACCGCCTGTTGGGCATCTGGTGGTCAAAATACGCACAATACGGCATACCACCGCGCGCACCCGCCGCCCGTCAGCGCCCTGTTCTCCGCAGTATGCTGATGATTCACGGCGCGGCGGCACGGTGTGGCACCCTGCCACCGATTTGTGCACGAACACAGAAGCCAAGACGGAAACCAGGGGTTTCCAGAGGTTCTTGGGCCGGTCCGCCGTCGCCGCGCCGGGGCATGCACGGGCTCTTCATGAACATCCTCATATCCTCAGCATACTGATGAATGCCCGCGCAGCAGGCAGAGGTTGCGCAGGAATGAAGCGGAAGGCCGGCTCGTTCAGAACTCACAATTATTTGTTGTTTATCAACAGGATCGCAGCCGTTTTCCGGCAGCCGCGTGGCCCCTCCATCCATCCGTTTGCCCAACATTAGGGCGGTTTTCAGCCCTGGCGTCACGCCGCGCCCGTCCTCCCGCCAAACCGAAATGCGCAGTGTTCTGCCGGTTGGCACGGCGTTCGCAAAGGGATGGGAAACCAACGGAAAAAGTCGGATATCCATAAAAATGAGAGGGTTTCTACAGATGTGGCGGGGCATCCCGTGACCGGGCTGGGGATCGCGGCGGTGCCGCAGCTTCCCATCCTCGGCGGCGGGCTGCTGCTGGCCGGCGGCTTCGCCGGGCTGGCGGCCGGCATGATGGGGGTGGGCGGCGGCATCGTGATCGTGCCGGTGCTCTATCACCTGTTCACCGTGCTGGGCGTGGACGAGGCCGTGCGCATGCACGTCGCGGTCGGCACCTCGCTCGCCACCATCATCGCCACCTCGCTGACGTCGCTGCGCGCCCACCGGCGGCGTGGCGCCGTGGACGGCGAGCTGCTGCGGGCCTGGGGGCCGGCGATCTTCCTCGGCGTGCTGGCGGGAACGGCGGTGGCCGGCGTGGTGCGCGGCCCGGTGCTGACGGCGGTGTTCGCCGGGATGGCGGTTCTGGTCACGCTGCACATGCTGTTCGGCAAGCCCGAGTGGCGGATTGCCGACGGGCTGCCGAGCGGCGCGCCGCGCCAGGGGCTGGCCGGCGGCATCGGCATGATGTCGGCGATGATGGGCATCGGCGGCGGCACGCTCAGCGTCCCCATCCTGACCCTGTTCGGCTACCCGATCCACCGCGCGGTCGGCACGGCGGCGGCGCTCGGCTTCATCATCGGCGTGCCGGGGACGGTGGGCTTCGTGCTGACCGGCTGGAACGTGCCGGGCCGCCCGGATTTCAGCCTGGGCTACGTCAACCTGCTGGGGCTGGCGCTGATCCTGCCGGCCTCCATGGCGATGGCGCCGCTCAGCGCGCGGCTCGCCCACAGCCTCGACACCTGCGTCCTGCGCCGCGTCTTCGCCCTGTTCCTGGGGCTGACGGCGGCGCGGATGATCCACGGCCTTCTTCCCTGAGGTTCCCATGCTGAACACGCCGCGCAGCCGCCGGGGAATGGTCACCTCCCCGCACCATCTCGCCAGCCAGGCCGGTCTCCAGATCCTGCGCGACGGCGGCACCGCCGTCGAGGCGGCGGTCGCGGTCGCCGCGGCTCTGGCCGTCGTCTACCCGCACATGACCGGCATCGGCGGCGACGGCTTCTGGCTGATCGCCGAACCGGGGCGCGATCCCGTCGCCATCGACGCCTGCGGCGGGGCGGGCAAGGCCGTCTCGCTCGACCTCTACCGGCGCCACGGCCACGCGACGGTGCCGTGGCGCGGGCCGCTGGCGGCCAACACGGTTGCCGGCACCATCGACGGCTGGCGCGAGGCGCTGGCCGTCAGCGCCGGCTGGGCCGAGCCGCTGCCGCTCGCCCGCATCCTGGAGGAGGCCATCGCCCACGCTGAGCAGGGCATCCCCGTCACCGCCAGCCAGGAAGGGCTGACCCGCCAGAAGCTGCACGAGCTGAAGGACGTTCCCGGCTTCGCCAGCACCTTCCTGCCGGGCGACGCCGTGCCGCTGGAGGGCTCTACGCTGAAGCAGCCGGCTCTGGCCGCCACGCTGCGCCGGCTGGCGGCGGAGGGGCTGGACAGCTTCTACCGCGGGCCGCTCGCCGCCTCCATCGCGGCGGATCTGCAGCGCGCCGGCTCGCCGGTGGACGCGGCGGATCTCGCGGCCCACGCGGCGCACCGCCGCCCGGCCCTGTCGGTCGGCGTGCGCGGGGTGCGGCTGTTCAACCACCCGCCGCCGACGCAGGGTCTGGCCTCGCTGATGATCCTCGCGCTGTTCGACCGGTTGGGCGTGACGGAGGGCGAAGGGTTCGACCACATCCACGGTCTGATCGAGGCGACCAAGCAGGCCTTCCTGGTCCGCGACCGCGAGGTCGGCGACCCGGCCTACATGGGGCGGGAGGTGCAGAGCTTCCTCGACGACGCCGTGCTGGACGGGCTGGCGGCGAACATCGACCGCGCCCGCGCGCTGCCCTGGCCGCATGTGGCGAAGCCCGGCGACACGGTGTGGCTGGGCGTGATCGACGGGCAGGGCCGCGCCGTCAGCATGATCCAGAGCGTCTATTTCGAATTCGGCTCCGGCCTCGTCCTGCCGGACACCGGCATCACCTGGCAGAACCGCGGCGCCTCCTTCCGATTGGCGGAGGATGGCTGGAACGCGTTGGCTCCGGGGCGCAAGCCCTTCCACACGCTGAACCCGGCGATGGCCCGCTTCGACGATGGGCGCAGCATGGTCTACGGGACCATGGGCGGGGAGGGGCAGCCGCAGACGCAGGCCGCCGTCTTCTCCCGCTACGCGATGTTCGGGCAGGGCCTGCAGGCCGCCGTGACGGCGCCGCGCTGGCTGCTCGGCCGCACCTGGGGCGAGGACAGCGTGACGCTGAAGCTGGAAAGCCGTTTCGACCCCGCCCTGGTCGCCGCCCTGCGCGACGCCGGGCACGAAGTCGAGCTGCTCGATCCGTACACGAGCACCATGGGGCATGCGGGCGCCATCGTCCGCCATGCCGACGGAACGCTGGAGGGGGCAACCGATCCCCGCAGCGATGGGGCGGTCGCCGCCTGGTGACCGAATAACCCGAGAGTTCAAATCAAGAAGAGGGGGCTAGACGACATGCGGACGATGAAGACCACGGCGTTGCTGCTGAGCGCCGCGCTGCTGGCGCCGGGCGTGGCCTTTGCGCAGGAGACGATCAAGATCGGCGTGACCCAGCCGCTGACCGGCGCGGTCGCCGCGTCGGGCAACTACGTCGCCAACGGCGCGCGGGTGGCTGAGGAGGTCGTGAACGCCAACGGCGGCGTTCTCGGCAAGAAGATCCAGCTGATCATTGAGGACAACAAGAGCAACCCGAAGGAGGCCGTCGCCTCCGCCGAGAAGCTGATCGTGCGCGACAAGGTCCCGGTGCTGATGGGCGCCTGGAGCTCCACCTTCACCCTGGCGGTGATGCCGAAGCTGGTGGAGTACGGCGTGCCGATGGTGGTGGAGACCTCCTCCTCGACCAAGATCACCACCTCGGGCAACCCATGGGTCTTCCGCATCGCCCCGACCTCGGCCATGGAGGCCAAGTCCTTCGCGGAGAAGCTGGACCACTTCCAGCCGGCCATCCAGAAGGCCGATTTCCTGGCGGTGAACAACGACTTCGGCCGCGGCTCGGCGGAGGAGTTCCGCAAGATGCTCCAGGCCAAGGGCGTCAAGATCGGCGTCACCGAGACGATGGCGCCGGAAGCCACCGACCTGTCGGCCCAGCTCTCCAGCATCAAGCAGTCGGGCGGCGACACGCTGTTCGTCACCACCGGCGTCGAGCAGATCACCCTGATCCTGAAGCAGGCGGCGGAACTGCGCCTGCCGCACCGGGTCATCACCAACGGCGGCTCCTCCTCCCCCGACCAGCTCATCGCGCAGGCGGGTGCGGCGGCGGACGGCGGCTACTTCACGCTGTTCTTCGCCCCCTGGTTCCCGGAGAAGGCGGTGCACCCGACGGTCGCCAAGACCTTCGTGGATGGCTGGAACAAGAAGGGCTACGACTTCGCCGGCCTGACCGAGGGCTACCGCGGCTATGACGGCATCATGACCATCGTGGAAGCCATCAAGACGGCCGGCAAGGCCGAGCCGCAAGCCATCCGCGACGCGCTGTGGACCGTCAAGCTGGACGGCGTGAACGGCGACATCGCCTTCAAGAAGGACGGCCCGGAAGGCAAGGAGAGCGGCCAGAACGAGGCCAACGTCTACGTCGTCCAGGTGAAGGACGGCAAGGTGACGATGCCGTAACCGGCTTCACCGCCCTCTCCCCTCTGGGGAGAGGGAAGGGGCCCGCGCCGCAGGCGTGGGAAGGGTGAGGGGGATGTCCATGGCGCCGCGTCCGGCACAAGCGCACCCCCTTCACCCTGACCCTCTCCCCGGAGGGGAGAGGGGAAAACCGAGGGATGGAGACACGCGGTGGAAGCGCATCTGCAGCATCTTTTGAACGCCGTGGTCCTGGGGGGGACCTACGCGCTGCTGGGAATCGGCCTGACGCTGATCTTCGGCATCATGCGCGTGGTCAACTTCACCCATGGCGAGCTTTACACCTTCGGCGCCTACATGGCCTACATGCTGGCCGGGATGATGGGGCTGAACTTCTTCATGTCCCTGGCGATGGCAGCATTGCTGGGCATGGCGCTGGGCGCGCTGATCGAATTCACGCTGCTGCGCCCGCTGAAGGGCGCCGACATCGACACCACCATGCTGGTGATGATCGGCGCCGGCATCGCCATGCAGGCCGGCGAGCAGCTCGTCTGGGGCGGTGTGGCGAAGTCCGTGCCCGGCCCCTTCCCGACCGAGCCGGTGGTGCTGGGGTCGGTGTCGGTGGGCATGAACCGGCTGTTCGTGCTGGGCGTGGCGCTGCTGCTGCTGGGCGGCTTCTACCTGCTCATCAACCGGACCAAGCTGGGTGTCGCCATGCGCGCCACCTTCCAGGACCCGGACACGGCGGCCCTGATGGGCGTCAACCGCGGGCTGATGTACACGCTGACCTTCGCGCTCGGCTCCGGCCTCGCCGCCACAGCGGGGGCGCTGCTCGGCCCGATCTTCGTGGTCACGCCGACCATGGGCGATCTGGTGGCGCTCAAGGCCTTCGCCATCGTCATCCTGGGCGGGCTGGGCAACATCCCCGGCGCCACCATCGGCGGCTTCGTGCTGGCGCTCGCCGAGGAGTTCGGCGCCGGCTACCTGTCGTCGGGCTACCGCGACGCCATGGGCTTCCTGCTGATCATCGCCGTGCTGATCGTGCGGCCCCAGGGTCTCTTCGCCATGAAGGAGCGGATCGGATGACGACGCGCCTCCTCCCCTGGCTGTTCGTTTTGTTCATGGCGGTTGGGCCGCTGTGGCTGGGCGACCAGTACATCCTCTACGTCCTGACTTCGACCGGCATCTTCATCATCGGGGCGATGAGCCTGAACCTGCTGCTCGGCTACACCGGGCAGCTCAGCCTCGGCCACATTGCCTTCTTCGGCATCGGCGCCTACACCAGCGCGTTGCTGTCGCTGGGCTTCGACCTCGATCTCGGCGGGGCGGAACCCTTCGTGCTGGGGCCGCAGCCGGTGTGGGTCGCCTTCCTCGGCGGCATCCTGATGGCGGCGCTGTTCGGCTTCCTGATCGGCAAGCTCGCCTTCCGGGTGCGCGGGGCCTACTTCGTCATCGTCACCATCAGCTTCGCCCAGGTCATGCGCATGGTCGCGCTGAACTGGGTGGACCTGACCGAAGGGCCGATGGCGCTGAACAACATCCCGCCGCTGTCGGTCTGGCTGCCGTGGGACGGGGTGATCCCGCTCTACAAGAAGGAATACAATTACCTTCTGGTGCTGGCGGTCGCGGTGGTCTGCTTCCTGGTGATCCAGCGGCTGGTGCAGTCGCGGGTCGGCCGGGCGCTGGTGGCGCTGCGCGAGAACGAGTCGCTGGCGCGCTCGGTCGGCATCGACGTGACGCGCTATCTGGTCGTCGCCACGGTGATTGCGGCGGGCATGGCCGGGGCCGCGGGCGGGCTCTACACCCACTACATCCGCATCGTCGATCCGGACGTCTTCATGTTCATCTACACGGTGACCATGGTCATCATGGTGGTGACGGGGGGCAAGGGCACGCTGGCCGGGCCGATCGTCGGCGGCCTCGCCTTCGGCATCCTGCCCGAGGTTCTGCGCGAGGTGGCGCGGCCCGAGGTGCAGTGGATCATCTACGGCGTCGCCATGATCGTGGTCGTCTTCTTCCTGCCGCAGGGCATGGTTCCGGCGGTGAAGAACTGGTTCGCCGGCCGCCGCAAGCGCGTCGCCGCCACGGCGCTGGGCCTGCGCAAGGAGACCTCGGCATGAGCCTCGCCTTCGACACCGCTGATGCGCCAATTTTGGAAGTGCGCGAGGTCGCCGTTCACTTCAGCGGCCTGATCGCCATCGCCTCGATGAGCTTCGCCGTGCCGGAAGGGGAGATCGTCAGCCTGATCGGCCCCAACGGGGCGGGCAAGACGACCGCCTTCAACGTCATCACCGGCTTCCTGAAGCCGACCGGCGGCAAGGTGCTGTTCCGCGGCACCGACCTGACGCGCCTCTCCTCCAACCGCATCGCGGGCCTGGGCGTCGTGCGCACCTTCCAGCGCACCAGCATCTTCGCCGGCTGCACCGTCTTCGACAACGTGCTGACCGGGATGCACCGGCAGGGGAAGGCGGAGACCTGGGGGGCGCTGCTGCGGCTCGCCTCGGTGCGGGCGGAGACGGAGCGGATGCGGGCGGCGGTGGCCGAGATCCTGGCCTTCGTCGGGCTGTCGCACCGCGCCGACGAGCTGGCCGGCAATCTCGCCTACGGCGAGCAGCGGTTGCTCGGCATCGCCATCGCGCTGGCCGCCGACCCGAAGCTGCTGCTGCTGGACGAGCCCGCCGCCGGGCTGAACCCGTCGGAGACGGAGGCCTTCATGGGCGTCGTGCAGCGCATCCGCGACCGCGGCGTGACCATCCTGCTGGTCGAGCACGACATGCGCATGGTGATGACCATCTCCGACCGTGTGGTGGTGCTGAACCACGGGCGCATCATCGCGGAAGGCCGGCCGGAGGTCATCCGCGCCAACCCGGACGTGATCCAGGCCTACCTGGGACAGGGGGTGAAGCATGCTAAAGGTTGAGGGGATCACCGTCTGCTACGGCCAGATCCCGGCGCTCCGCAACGTCTCGCTGACGGTGGAGGAGGGGGAGCTGGTCACCCTGATCGGCGCCAACGGCGCCGGCAAGACCACCACGCTGCGCGCCATCAGCGGCCTGCTGCCGCTGGCCTCCGGCCGCATCACCTTCGAGGGGCGGGAGATCGGCAACGCAGCACCCCGCACGGTGCTGGCGCTCGGGGTGGCCCACTGTCCGGAGGGGCGGCGCGTCTTCCCCCACCTGACCGTGCGCGAGAATCTGGAGATGGGCGCCTATCTGCGCCGCGACCATCAGGCGGTGGCCCAGGACATGGAGCGGCTGTTCGACCGCTTCCCCCGCCTGAAGGAGCGGCTGAATCAGCCCGCCGGCACCATGTCGGGCGGCGAGCAGCAGATGCTGGCCATCGCGCGGGCGCTGATGTCGCGCCCGAAGATCGTGCTGTTCGACGAGCCGTCGCTGGGCCTCGCCCCCAACCTCGTGGAGCGCACCTTCGAGATCGTGTCGGACATCCGCCGGGAAGGGACGACCGTGCTGATGGTCGAGCAGAACGCCTACGCCGCGCTCGACATGTGCGACCGCGCCTATCTGCTGGAGAGCGGGCAGGTGATGGAGCAGGGCACGGGGCAGGCCATGCTCGCCAACGACCACATCCAGCGCGCCTATCTGGGCGGTTAAGAAAAAAGAGAGGGTCAGGGAATGGGAGAGGTTAGCACCGCTGGATCGGGCGCCGGTTCCGGTGTCGGCGCGCGGGTCCGCCGCAAGGAGGACGACCGGCTGCTGCGCGGGCGGGGCCGCTTCGTCGGCGACATCGCCCTGGTCGGCATGAAGGAATTGGCCTTCGTGCGCAGCCCGGTCGCCCACGCCACCATCACCGGCATCGAGATCCCGGAGGAGCACCGCGGCGCCGTCTTCACCTGGGCGGATCTGGCGGCGGGCGGCGTCAAGCCGATCCGCGCCGTGTCGGGCCTGCCCGGCTTCAAGGTGTCGGAGCAGCCGGCGCTGGCCGATGGCAAGGTGCGCTTCGTCGGCGAGCCGGTGGCCGTCTGCGTCGCCGCCACCCGCGCCGAGGCCGAGGACATCGCGGCCTCCGTCTTCGTCGACTACGCCGAGCTGCCGGTGAATGCCGACATGCTGGAGGCGGTGAAGCCGGGCGCGCCGAAGGTGCACGACCACTGGCCGGACAATGTCTTCCTGGAAACCAACGTCGGCGGGACCATCGCGGAGATCGCCGCCACCGCCCCGGTCAAGGTGTCGCGGACCATCCGAACGGCGCGCCAGTGCATGGTGCCGCTGGAGGGCAAGGGCGTGGTCGCCCATTGGGACCGCCACGTCGAACAGCTCGTCCTGACCACCTCGACCCAGATGCCGCACATCGTGCGCGCCGGCCTGTCGGAATGCCTGGACCTCGACCAGGGGCTGATCCGCGTGGTGGCCCCGGACGTCGGCGGCGGCTTCGGCTGGAAGGGCCTGCTCCAGCCGGAGGAGATCGTGGCCGCCTGGATCGCCATGCGCCTCGACCGTCCCGTCCGCTGGACCGAGGACCGGCGGGAGCATCTGGTCGCCGCCGCCAACGCCCGCGAACATCATTACGAGATCACCGCCTACGCCGACGCGCGCGGGCGGCTGCTGGGGATCGAGGCCGACGCCTGGGTCGATGCCGGCGCCTACTCCGTCTATCCCTTCTCCGCCTGCCTGGAGGCGGCGCAGGTCGGCAGCATCCTGCCCGGCCCCTACGACTTCGCGCATTACCGCTGCCGCACCTTCTCCGTCTGCACCAACAAGCCGCCGATCGTTCCCTACCGCGGCGTGGCGCGCACCGGCGTGTGCTTCGCCATGGAGCAGATGATCGACGCCGTGGCCGACGCCGTCGGGCGGGAGCCATGGCAGGTCCGGCTGGAAAACCTCGTCCCGCCCGAGAAGATGCCCTTCGACAACGTGACGAGGAAGCATTTCGACAGCGGCGACTATCCCGAATCCGTCCGCCGCGCCGTCGCCGCCATCGAGCTTGAGGGCTGGCGCGCCCGCCAGAAGAGCGGAGAGGCGGACGGCCGGCTGATCGGCGTCGGCTTCGCCACCTATTGCGAGCAGTCGGCCCACGGCACCGCCGTCTATCACGGCTGGGGCATCCCCATGGTGCCGGGGCACGAGCAGGCGCAGGCCCGCATCACCCCGGACGGCGGGCTGGAACTGCGCGTCGGCGTGCAGTCGCACGGCCAGAGCATGGAGACGACCTTCGCCCAGGTCGCCCACGAGGTGCTGGGCATCCCGCTGGAGAAGATCAAGCTGGTGCACGGCGACACCGGCCTGACGCCCTATTCGACGGGCACCTGGGGGTCGCGCAGCATGGTCATGGCCGGCGGCGCCGTCGCCACCGCCTGCCGCACGCTGGCCGAGCGGCTGTGCCGGATCGGCGCGCACCTGATGCAGGCTGGCCCGGACGGGGTGGCCCTGAAGGACGGAGCCGTAACGGCTGGCCCCGCCGCGGTGACCATCCGCGAGATCGCCCACACCTGGTACCGCGCGCCGCAGCTCCTCCCCGCCGACGTGGACCGCGGCGGGCTGGAGGTCACCGCTGGCTACAAGCCGGGCAGCGACCACGGCACCTTCTCCTACGCCACCCACGCCGTGGCGGTGGCCGTGGACCCGGAGATCGGGCAGGTCGAGATCCTCGACTACGTGGTGGTCGAGGATGCCGGGACCATGGTCAACCCGATGGTCGTCGACGGCCAGATCTACGGCGGCGTCGCCCAGGGCGTCGGCACCGCGCTCTACGAGCGGATGCCCTACGACGCGGAGGGCCAGCCGCTCGCCTCCACCTTCGCGGACTACCTGATCCCCGGATTCACCGAGGTCCCGCACGTGAGGATCATCCACATGCTGACCCCCTCGCCCTACACCGAGTTCGGCGTGAAGGGCATCGGCGAGGGCGGCGCCATCGCCCCGCCCGCCGCGATCTGCAACGCCATCAACGACGCGCTGAAGCCGCTGGGAGTCATCGTGACGAACGCGCCGATGACGCCGGAAGTCATCCTCGGCGCCATCGCCGAAACGCGGGGGGCGGCATGAAGGCGGTCGATTTCGACTACGCGCAGCCGGCGACGCTGGACGCCGCGCTGGAGCTTCTGGTGCGCGAGGACGTGATGGTGCGGCCGGTGGCCGGCTCCCAGTCGCTCGGCCCCATGCTGAACCTGCGGCTGGCCCAGCCGGAGCTGCTGGTGGACATCACCCGCATCGCCGAGCTTCGGACGATCCGCCAGGAGGGCGACCGGCTGGTCATCGGGGCCTGCGTCACCCACGCGCGGCTGGAGGACGGCGATTACCCGGACGTGACGCGCGGCGTGCTTCCCAGCGTGGCGGCGGTGATCGCCTACCGCGCGGTGCGCAACCGCGGCACCATCGGCGGCAGCCTCGCCCACGCCGACCCTGCGGCGGACTGGGTGAACGTGCTGACCGCCCTCGGCGCCGACGTGGTGATCGCGGGCCAAAGCGGGCGGCGCAGCGTGCCGATGACCGACTTCATCCTCGGCGTGTTCGAGACGGCGTTGCAGCCGGGCGAGATCGTCGCGGAAATCCAGGTGCCCGCCCTGTCCGACCGGGCGCGCTGGGGCTATTACAAGGTCTGCCGCAAGACCGGCGAATTCTCCCACGCCACCGGCGCGGTGCTGATCGACCCGGCGCGGGGCATCCAGCGCTGCGTCGCCGGGGCGACCTCCGGCAAGCCGGTGGTGATCGACGGCCCGGCCCTGTTCGAGGGTGGCTGCACGGAAGCGGCGCTGGCCGTGCACCTCGCCGGCAGCCCCGCCGCGGACGACCCCATCGCCCTTCGGACCCACACCGTCGCGCTGAAGCGCGCCATCGCGCAGGTGATGTCATGAGCGCCCACGCCAAAACCATTTCCCTGACCGTCAACGGCACGCGGGTCGAGGCCAGCGTGCCGCCGCGCCAGCATCTCGGCGATTTCCTGCGCGAGCGGGAACTGCTGACCGGCACCCATCTGGGCTGCGAGCACGGCGTGTGCGGCGCCTGCACCATCCTGATCGACGGCGAGCCGGCGCGCTCCTGCATCACCTTCGCGGTGGCCTGCGACGGGCGCTCCATCACCACGGTGGAGGGGCTGGACGACGACCCCGTCGCCGCGGAGCTGCGCGAGGCCTTCTCCGCCGAGCACGGGCTGCAGTGCGGCTTCTGCACGCCGGGGATGCTGGTGGCGGCGCGCGACGTGGTGCTGCGCCGCCCGGACGCCGACAACCCGGCGATCCGCACGGCGATGAGCGGCAACTTGTGCCGCTGCACCGGCTATGTCGGGATCGTCAACGCCATCCGCCGCGTCATCGACGCGCGCAACACGAACGCGGGGTAAGCCCATGCCGACCATGACCCAGACCCTTGCCGTCAACTTCCCGCGCGCCCGCGTCTGGCCGCTGCTGGGCGACGTGGAGCAGGTGATCGCCTGCATGCCCGGCGCCTCGCTGACCAAGCCGCGCGAGGGCGACCGCATCTTCGGGCAGATGCGCGTGAAGCTCGGCCCCATCGCCGCCGCCTTCGCGGGCGAGGGCACGCTGGCGATGGACGCGGCGACCCACACCGGCGTCATCCACGGCCAGGGCACGGACCCCAAGAACAACTCCCGCGCCAAGGCCGACGTGACCTTCGCGGTGCTGGAGGAGGGGCCGGGCACGCGCATCGACCTGACCGTCGATTTCACCCTGACCGGCGTTCTGGCCCAGTTCAGCCGCGGCGCCATCGTGCAGGAGATCGCCAACCGCCTGACCGCCGAGTTCGCCCGCAACCTGGAAGCCAGGCTCGCCGCGACCGCCCCGGTGGCGGAAGAGGAGGTGGCTGCGTCCTCGGAAGCGGTGGCCGCCCCGGCCCCGGAACCCGCTCCCGAGCCCGCCAAGGAATTGAACGCTGGCAATCTGCTATGGGTGATGTTGAAAGACTGGCTGCGCAGGCTGTTCTCCAACCCTCTCCCCTCCGGGGAGAGGGTGGCCCGGAGGGCCGGTGAGGGGGATGCGCGTGGCGGTGCGTCCGGCAAAAGCGCAACCCCCTCACCCTGACCCTCTCCCCAGAGGGGAGAGGGGATTCGAACCTACGTTAAGATTGACCACAGCATCATGCCGAACGACCCCCTGAACGCCTTCGTCCCCTACGGCCGGACCGAGGTCGCCGGAGCCGCAAGCGGCCCGCTGGCCGGGCTGCGCTTCGCGGTGAAGGACCTGTTCCACATCGCCGGCCTGCCCACCGGGGCCGGAAACCCGGACTGGCTGCGCACCCACGAGGTCCCGCGGGAGACCGCGCCCGCCGTGCAGCGGCTGCTCGACGCCGGGGCGCGCGTCGCCGGCAAGACGCTGACCGACGAGCTGGCCTGGAGTCTGGCCGGCGAGAACGCCCATTACGGCACCCCGGAGAATTCGCAGGCGCCCGGCCGCATTCCTGGAGGTTCCTCCAGCGGGTCGGCCGCCGCGGTGGCGGGCGGGGCGGTGGACTTCGCCATCGGGACCGACACCGGCGGATCGGTCCGCCTGCCGGCGAGCTATTGCGGCCTCTACGGCATCCGGCCCACCCACGGAGCGGTTCCGCTGGACGGCTCCGTTCCGCTGGCGCCGAGCTTCGACACGGTGGGCTGGTTCGCGCGGGAGGCGGCGCTGCTCCGCCGCGTCGGGGCGGTGCTGCTGCCCCCGGCGCCCGATCCGGCCGTCCGCCGCCTTCTGGTCGCCGAGGACGCCTTTGCCATCGCCGGGGAGGCGGTGCGCGCCGCCCTGACCCCGGCCTTGGACCGGTTGCGCGAGCGGTTCGGGGGGGCGGAGACCGTGACGCTGGCCCCGGAGGGGCTGGTCCAATGGCGTCCGGTCTTCCAGACGCTCCAGGCCGCCGAAGCCTGGGCAGCGCACGGCGCCTGGATCACGGCGACGAAACCGACCTTCGGACCGGGCGTGCGCGATCGCTTCGCCGCGGCGGCCACGCTCGACCCCGCGCTCGCCCGCGCGGCGGCGCAGACGCGGGAGGGCATCCGGCGGCGGATGGACGACCTGCTGGGGACGGACGGGCTGATCGTCCTGCCCAGCGCGCCGGGCATCGCGCCGTTGCGCGGCTCCTCGGGGGCGGCGGTGGACGCGGAGCGCGGACGGGCGCTGGCGATCCTTTGCCCCGCCGGTCTGGCCGGGCTTCCGCAACTCTCCATTCCCGCGGCGCGGCTCCAGGGCTGCCCGCTCGGCCTGTCGCTCATCGGCCCGCGCGGCAGCGATTCCGCGCTTCTCGCCATCGCCGAGGATCTGTTCGCATGACGCCTGAGATCAACATCCCCGAGGTGGTGGCCGAGGTCACCGCCGCCTTCGAGCGCTACGAGCGCGCGCTGACCGGCAACGACGTGGCGGTCCTGGACGAGCTGTTCTGGAACCACCCGGCAACCCTGCGCTACGGCGTGGGCGAGAACCTGTACGGCTACGAGGCCATCGCCGCCTTCCGCCAGGGCCGCCCGGCCGCGGGGCTGGACCGTCTGTTGCGCAACACCGTCATCACCACCTATGGCCGCGACATGGCGACCGCCAACACCGAGTTCACGCGCCCCGCCACGGAGCGGGTCGGGCGGCAGAGCCACACCTGGGTCCGCATGCCCGAGGGCTGGCGGATCGTCGCGGCGCATGTGTCGCTGATGGGCTAGGCGCCACCGCCTTCCGGCCCGGTTGCCGATTCTCCGGCCCGCCGCCATCCTCTCTGACAGCCGCTTTCCCAAACCCGCTCCGACGGACCGCCCGCGATGACCTTAGACGACCCCCTGATTGAAGAGGCGTACCGCGTCCTGGCGGAGCGTCCCGGATTCCTCATCCGCCGTCTGCACCAGATCCACGTCGCCATGTTCATGGAAGAGTGCGCGGAGTTCAACATCACCCCCGTCCAGTACAGCGTGCTGACCGCCCTGGTGGACCGGCCCGACCTGGATCAGGTGACGCTGGGCGCCCAGATCGGCATCGACCGCACGACCACGGCGGGCGTTCTGGCCCGGCTGGCCGAGCGCGGGCTGATCCAGCGCCGGGCCAGCCCGGTGGACAAGCGCATGAAGCTGGCCGCCATCACCGCGGAGGGCCGGAAGCTGCTGCGCCGCATGGACAAGAAGGCCCAGCGCGCCCACGACCGCACCATCGCGCCACTGCCGAAGGAGGACCGGGCGGTTTTCCTGCGCTACCTGCTGCATCTGGTGGACGCCAGCAACGGCTACGGCCGCGCCCCCCTGCATCTGCCGTAAAGGCATCGGAAACACCTGAAGAGTTGGGGACACACGCGATGAACGACGCCACCGCGCGGGCTGTGGAGCGGATGCTGGCCGCCAATCCAGTGTGGACGGAGACCGGAACTGCCGGGGAGCGGATCGGGCTGGACCGCCACACGCTGCTGCACGCCGGGCCGCCCTTTACCGATCCGGCGGAGATCTGTCCGCCGATCCTCAACGCCGCCGCCGCGGCGCTGCTGTTCGAAGGCATGGCCGGCAGTGTGGAGGAGGCCCGCGCCCTGGTGCGGAGCGGCGCCGTGACCCTGCGTCCGGCGCAGGATTTCGGCGTGGTCACCCCGCTCGCCGCCGTCGTGTCGCGGTCGATGTGGCTGCATGTGGTGGAGGATGCCGGCGGCTCCGGCGCCCGCGCCTACAGCCCGCTCAACGAGGGCGGTGGCCCCGCCTTGCGTTTCGGCATCGTCAGCGGGGCGGTTGTGGAGCGGCTGCGCCTGCTGCACGGCGCGGTCGGTCCGGCGCTGGCCGGCATCGGGCCGGTGGAACTGTCCGGCATCGCATGCGAGGCGATGGAGCAGGGGGACGAGCTGCACGGGCGCGTCGGGGTGGCCTCGGAGCTGCTGACCGAGACGCTGGTGGCGCGGTTGGGCGGGACCGGCGAGGTCTGCGCCTTCCTGAAAGAGGCCGGGCAGTTCTTCCTCAACCCCTGGATGGCCGCCTGCAAAACGACGATGCTGGCTGCGGACGGCGTGCCAGGGGCGGCGCTGGTGACGGCGGCCGGCGGCAACGGGGTGCGCTTCGGGCTGCGCCTGTCGGGCATGATGGGCGAGGGCTGGGCGAGCGCGCCGGTGGCAGCGCCGCAGGGGCCGGACATCGGCTCTCCCGGCGGTTCTTTCCGCCCGCGTCTGCCGGCAATCGGGGACAGCGCCGTCATCGACGCGCTGGGCTTCGGTGCGCTGGCCCTTGACGCCGCTCCGCTGCTGCGAACGGAGTTGGGGGCGGCGGCCGAGACGGCCATCGCGGCGGCGGACCGGCTGCTCTGCGCCGACCATCCCGTCCACGGGCGGCGTGTCGGGCTGGATGCCCGTGCCGTGCTGCTGGGCGGCCCGGTGCCCCCGGTCTGTCTGGCCGCCCTGCACGCGGCGGGGGAGGATGGGATCGTCGGGCGCGGCCTCGCCTGGCACCCGCCCTCCTGCCACGCCGAGGCGGTGGCGGCGGTGGACCGGCTGAGCCGCGCCGGTTTCCCGGACGCCCCCGACCGTCGCGCCTGACATCCGGGGAACCGGCAACGCCTATGGCGTCACAGCGCCTGCTCCAGCTCCGGCACCGCCTTGAACAGGTCGGCGACGAGGCCGTAGTCGGCGACTTGGAAGATGGGCGCCTCCTCGTCCTTGTTGATCGCGACGATGACCTTGCTGTCCTTCATGCCGGCGAGGTGCTGGAT
>NZ_JAUQTX010000147.1:0-17244 GCF_059803775.1 Azospirillum sp. UFLA03-27
AACAGGGCGCCGCCGGGCTTGCCGTGGTGGACGATGTGGAAAACCGGGGTGCCGGCCTTGCGCGCCCGCTCCAGCAGGCGCGCGGCCTCGGCCACCGCGGCCTCCACCCCGACCAGGGGAAGGGCGCCCTCGGTGTATTCGCGCTGGGCGTCGATCAGCACCAGCGCCGCGGAGTCGAGGGGGCTCGGCGTGGCGGGGGCTCCGGCGAGGGCAAGCAGGGTCTTCGGCGTGGCGCTCATGACGGTTGCGGCTCCGGAAAAGGGATGGGTCGGGATGCAGTGTGCCCTGTGTGTTTTTGGCCCGACATTCGATAGGTTTGCGCAATGACTGTTCATAAACAGACAGGCACCCCGAAGCAGATGGGCACCCTGAATTGGGACGATCTGCGCATCTTCCTGGAGCTGGCCCGCACCGGCAGCCTGTCGGCGGCGGCGCGCGCGCTGCGGATCAGCC
The DNA here is from genome assembly GCF_059803775.1 of Azospirillum sp. UFLA03-27. Classification (NCBI taxonomy): domain Bacteria; kingdom Pseudomonadati; phylum Pseudomonadota; class Alphaproteobacteria; order Rhodospirillales; family Azospirillaceae; genus Azospirillum; species Azospirillum sp. UFLA03-27. The sequence continues at coordinate 454 of NZ_JAUQTX010000147.1, forward strand.
ACGCGACGGTCGGGCGCCGGGTCGCCGCGCTGGAGGAGGGGCTGGGCCGCAGTCTCGTGGATCGGCGGGCCGACGGTTACAGCCTGACCGCCGACGGCGAGGCGGTCTTCGCGCTGGCCGACGGGATGGACGAGCGGGCACTGGCCATCCTGCGCCAGGTGTCGAGCCAGGGCGGGCGGGAGGCCGGGCTGACCGGCACTGTCCGGCTGACCACCACCCAGGCGCTGGCCGACCGCTTCCTGATGCCGCGGCTGGGGCCGTTCCGCGCCCGCCATCCGGGAATCGATCTGGAGGTGACGGTGGACAACCGCTCGCTCAGCCTCGCGCGGCGGGAGGCCGACATCGCCATCCGGCTTGCCCGGCCGCAGCGTGGCGACCTGATCGCGCGGCGGCTCGCCACCATGGGCTACGGCCTGTTCGCCGCCGCCGGGGCGCCCGACACGGTGATCGGCTACGACGAGGCGCTGGCCGAGTTGCCGGAGGCGGTCTGGCTGGCCCGCCACATGGCCGGGCGCCGCATCGCCTTCCGCTCCAACAGCCTGCAGACCCAGCTCGCGGCGGCCAAGGCGGGGTTCGGAGTGGCGCTGCTGCCCTTCTGGCTGACGGCGGGGGAGCCGGATCTGGTGCCGGTGCCCTGCGACGCCCCACCGCTGGAGCGCGAGGGGTGGCTGGTGCTGCACCCGGACCTGCGCGACGTACCGCGGGTCCGTGCGGTGATCGAGCATCTGGTCGCGCTGTTCACAGCGGAATTCGCCGCCGACCCCGCGACGGAACGCTGAGGGGGCGGTGACTTCCGCGGCGCGAAGACGTCGGACAGCTCGGCGCAACACAGAACCCTCCGTCGGCAGCGTCGGCCATTCCTACGATAACGCCTTGGCCGAAACCATCAACGGCCTCTGCAAGACCGAGGTGATCCGGCGCCGCCGGCCGTGGCGCACCCTGGAGGCCGTCGAGTTCGCCAACCCTGGAATGGGTGGACTGGTTCAACCACCAGCGCCTGCTCGAACCCATCGGCAACATTCCTCACGCCGAGGCCGAAGCCCGCTGCTATGCTCAAACCGGGGACGTCGCCTTGGCAGCGTGACTAAAGCCGAATGGCCTCCAAGAAATCCGGCGCGGCTCAGATCGATCAAGGCAACCGCCCGCCCCGGCGTCCAGCGCCAGAACCTCGGCAAAACCCACCAGGGCACATCGGACCAGATCAGTGTCGCGGCATAACAGGAACCGGAACCAGGCCTACTTCAGCTGCAATTCTGTCCGGGAAACGGAGACCAGCTTACAACGACTTCGGCGGACGAAAGACGAAGCAACAGGTGCTGGCGACGGCGCTTTCCCGGCGGCAGCAACTCGTAAAGAAAGGTCTCGATGGGCTTCCAGACCGATACCCAGCCGAGGATAACAAAACTTTCTTGTAAAATACGGGTCATCGGGCGAGCCGGAAAATTGTTGGAGATCTGCCAAGCAAGAAAAAGGCAGATGGACAGCACGACAAAGCCGATCAAGGCTGCTTGGCGCCACGTTCGGATCGACTCGCGATTCCTTTTCGCCTCGCCGGCAGCACAGGCCGCGAAATGGCCGGTCAGCGCGGCGGCGACATCGAACGGCGGACACCGCGTCATCTCCTCGGCCGGAAGACGGATCACGATGCGAACCGGCTGATTGACGGGCAGTTCCTTCACCCGTCTCAGGAAATACTCCTCGGCGCCCGACGTCAGAGTGCCTTCGCGGAACGGCGACGGATCGACGCTGTCGAACAATTGCGACAGGTGGCAGAGCCTGATGTCGATGACGTCGTTCTTCGTCTCCACCGGCATCCTCATCTCCCGCGTTCAAGACCGAATGTCCCAGGGCGGTCACACCGCCGATGGACGAGCCGAAGCTGGCTTGCGCACCGTCTCGCGGCGGCTGAACCACGCCACATAGAGCGTCGGAAGGAAGACGAGCGTCAGCAGCGACGCGACGAGGAGGCCGCCCATGATCGCGAAGGCCATCGCACCCCAGAACACGGTGAAGGCAATGGGGATGAGGCCGAGCACGGTGGAGGCGGCGGTCAGCATGATCGGGCGGAACCGGGAACCGCAGGCTTCGACCACGGCGTCCGGGACGGCTCGTCCGGCGGCCCGCTCCGCCTCGATCTGCTCGATCAGGATCACCGCGTTCTTCGCGATCATGCCGACGAGCGCGAGGATCCCCAATATGGCGACGAAGCCGAGCGGCTGGCCGGACGCCAGCAGCGCCAGGACGACGCCGATCAGACCGAGCGGCACCACGCTCAGCACAATCGCCAGACGCTGGAAGCTCCGGAGCTGGACCATCAGAACGGTCAGTACGAGCAGCAGCATCAATGGGATGACGGCGAAGACCGACGCGCGGCTTTTGGCGCTTTCCTCCGCGATTCCGCCGACCTCGATGCGGTATTCCGGCGGCAGGGTGGCCGACAGGTCTGCGATCCGGGGCGCCAAGGCGTCGATGGCGGATTCCGGTGGGACGCCGGGCGCCACGTCCGCCTGCAGCGTCAGCGTCGGCTGGCGCCCGCGCCGCCAGACGAGCGGAAGATCCTGGGCGTAGCCGAAGGACGCCAGCTGGTTCAGCGGAACGCTCCGCCCGTTCGGCAGGGACACCGGCAGGCTGCGCAGCGTTTCCACCGACAGGGTCTGCCCGCGGGCATCCCGCGCCAGAACGTCGATCAGATAGATCCCGTCGCGGATCGGCGTGACGGGGCTTCCCGAGACGGCGGCGTTCAGCATGGTGGCGACGGCGGCCGAACTCAGGCCCAGGCGCCGTGCTTCGTCCTGGTCGATCCGCACCTGCAATTTGCGGGCGGTTTCCATCCAGTCGAAGTTGATCCGTCGCGTCTCGGGAAAGGTCGCGACGACCTGCGCGAGCTTCATCGCGATCTCGCGCACCTCGCTCGGGTCCGGCCCCACGACGCGGTACTGCAGCGGCCACCCCACGGGCGGCCCGAGTTCCAGCGGGTATACGCGGGCGACGGCGTCCGGGAATTCTTCGGCCAGCAGGGATTCCAGGCGGGATTGCAGCCGTTCGCGTGCCGCGATGTCCGTGGTCACGACCACCGTCTGGCCGACGAAGGGGTTGGCAAGTTGGACGTTCAGCGGCAGGTAGAAGCGGATCGCGCCGCGTCCGGCATAGCTGCTCCAGCGCGCGACCCCCGTCTCCTTGGCCAGCAGCGCGTCGAACCGCTCCACCGCCTCGCGCGTGGCGTGGATCGAGGCGTTCTGCGGCAGGCGGAGATCGACCAGAAGCTCGACCCGGTCCGACGGTGGAAAGAACTGCCGCGGAACGAGACCGAGCGCCAGGATCGCGGCGACGAACAGGCCGAGCGTCGTCGCGATGGTCACTCCCCGGAACCGGATCGCCGCGCCCAGAACGCGGCGGTACAGCCGCAGCACGACGCCGGGCTCTCCGCCCCGCCCCGGCTTGGGCGGCCGCAGCAGCATCATGCCCAGGACGGGCGCGAAGACGGTCGCGACGAGCCACGACGCGATCAGCGCGATGCCCACGACGGCGAAGATGGAGAAGGTGTATTCGCCGGCGGAACTCTGCGCAAATCCGATCGGCACGAAACCCGCGATGGTCACCAGCGTGCCGGACAGCATCGCGACGGCCAGGGCCTTGTAGGGATACACGGCGGCGACCTCCATCCGGTCGCCGGCGGCGAGCCGCCGGGTCATCGCGTCGATGGTGGTCATGGCGTCGTCCACTAGCAAGGCGAGCGCGATGATCAGCGCGCCCAGCGAGATGCGCTGGAGGTCGATGCCGAGCAGATCCATCGCGGCGAAGACGATGGCCAGCGTCAAGGGAATCGTGATCGCGACGATGGCGCCCGCGCGCAGGCCGAGCGCGACGAAGCTGACGATCAGCACGATGACGACGGCCTGCCACAGCGACGTGATGAAGTCGGAGATCGCCTCGTCGACCGTGCGCGCCTGATCGGCCACCAGATGCGCCTCGATCCCCATCGGCAGGCCGGCGCCGATGCGCGCCATCGCCGCCGAGACGTTCCGGCCGAGGGCGAGGATGTCGCCGCCCGGACGCATCGCGATGGCGAGCCCGATCGCCGGCTCGCCGTTCACCCGGAACAGCGGCTGGGGCGGATCGGCCAGATCGCGGCGCACCTCGGCCAGATCGCGCAGGCGCAGCATGCGCCCGCCGGCCACGAAATAGACGTCGAGGATGTCCTGCTCCGACGCGAAGGCGCCCGAGACCTGCAGGGACAGCGCTTCCTTGCCGGTGCGTAGCACGCCGGCCGGACGGACCGCGTTCTGCGCCTGCAGCGCGGCGATCAGGGCGCCGGGCTCGACCCCCAGCCCGGCCAGCGTCTCCAGCGAGAAATCCACGTAGACGCGCTCGTCCTGCTCGCCCAGAAGCTCGATCTTCGAGACGTCCGGGATCAGCAGCAGGCGTGAACGGACGTCTTCGACGGCGTCGCGCAGTTCGCGGTGCGTGAACCCGTCGGCGGTGAAGCCGTAGATGATGCCGAAGGTGTCGCCGAAGTCATCGTTGAAGCCGGGGCCGAGGACGCCCTGCGGAAGGGTGTGGCGCATGTCGCCGACCCTCTTGCGCACCTCGTACCAGGTGTCGCTCACCGCGCGGCCCTGGGTGCTGCCGACCAGATCGACGAAGATCACGGTCGTTCCGGGAACCGTGTAGCTGCGCAACGTGTCGAGGTTCGGCACCTCCTGCAGCGTCCGTTCGATCCGCTCGGTCACCTGCTGGAGCGTTTCGTCCAGGGTGGCGCCCGGCCACTGCGCCTGCACCACCATGGTGCGGATGGTGAAGGCCGGGTCCTCCGCCCGGCCGAGCTTCAAGAACGCGAGGGTTCCAGCCAGGACGACCCCGATCATCAGGAAGAGGACCAGGGACCGGTTCCGGATCGCCCACGCGGAGAGATTGAAGCCGCTCATGGCCCGGCCCCGAGCATGCGGACCTTCTGCCCCGGCCGCAACGCCTGCACGCCTGCGGTAACCACGATCTCGTCGGCTTCGAGGCCGCGCGCGACGATGACCCGGGCGAGGTCGTAGCGCTCGAGGTCGATGTTGCGCAACGCGACGGTGCTTGTCGCCTGATCGACGATCCAGACCGCCGGCTGCCGGTTCGCCTGCGTCAGGGCCGTTGCGGGAATCTCGAAACCGCCCACGCCGCCGACCTGGATCGACCCGTTGACCGTCGAGCCGAGGCGCATCGTGTCGGGAGGGTCCTGAAGGCCGACCCGGACCGTGAAGGTGCGGGTCACCGGGTCGGCCTGCGGTGCCACCTCGCGCACGCGCCCCATGGTCTGCACCGCGGGGTCGGAGGCCAGAGCCACCGTGACGACCGTGTTGGCGGGGGCGATCCGGAACACCGGTGCCGGAACGTCGAAAACGGCGTCGCGCCCGTCCCGGCGGGCCAGATGCACGATCATGCGACCGGCCGCCACCACCTCGCCGGGTTCGGCGCCGCGGGCGGTGACCGTGCCGGGACCGTCGGCCACCAGCTCCGTGTAGCTCAGGTGATCCTGCGCGGTGTCGAACTGCGCCTGCGCCGAATCGACCTGCGCCGCCGCGGCCTTCAGCGCCTGCGCCGCGGTGTCGTAGCGGGCGCGGGTGGTCCAACCCTGGCCCAGGAGGGTTTCCTGCCGTTCGTAGTCGTTGCGTGCCAGCGTCTGCTGCCCCATGGCGGCGCTCAGGTTCGCCTGCGCCATTCTCAGGGCGTTGCGTGCCGGTTCGGGGTCCAGGCGCGCGATGGCTTGCCCCGCTTCGACCTGATCGCCGACATTCACCAGACGCTCGATCATCCGCCCGTCGATGCGGAACGCGAGGCTGACCTCGTCCTGCGCCTGGATCTGGCCGGACAACGACAGGGTCTCGCCGCCCTCGTGCTTGGTGACCGTCACCACCCGCACGGGGCGCACCGGGTCCACGACGGATTCCTCGCCGGAACCGCATGCCGCGAGCAGGATCAACGGTGCGACGGCGAGCAGAGCCCATCGGCAGCGTGTGCGTTCGGCTCGATTGTGGTTCACGGATTCCCCCATTCTTGCGGCGTCCGGCAATCCCGATGTGATGCGTGTCCTAGAATCCGAGGCGTTTGAGCAGGCTGGCCAGGGCGATCAGGACGACCAGAGCGAGCATCGGTATGGCGGCTGCGACGACGAAGACGTCGCCATAGGAGTCGCGATGGTTGAGCCGGCAGACGGTGAGCAGCGTGATGACGGCGCCGTTGTGTGGCAGCGCGTCGAGTGCACCCGAGGCGACCGCCGTCACCCGGTGCATCACGTCGAGCGAAAAGCCGGACGCCTGCGCCATGTCCACGAAGGTCGGGCCAAGCGCGTCGAGCGCAATGCTCATGCCGCCGGACGCCGAGCCGGTCATCGCGGAGAGAACCGCCACGGACGCCGCGACCGACACCAGGGGATTGCCGCCGCCGATGGCCAGAACGGCCTGGCTGATCGTCCCGAAGACCGGAAGGGCGGCGATCACCGCGCCGAAACCGACGAGGCTCGCCGTGCTGAAGATCGGCAGGACCGAAGCGTCGGCGCCCCTGTCCAGGCTCGTGCCCAGATCGTCCAGGCGGTTCCAGTTGCCGGCGATGAGAAGAAGGATGGCGAGGAACAGCGCCACGATGACCGCCCACACGCCGCGCACGGCCTCGATGGTCGTTGCCCCGAACCGCGGCTCGGCGAGGAAGGTGGTGTCCATCCGTGGGGCGACGACCTGGACGAACAGAAAGTTGCTGGCGATGACCACGACGATCGGCAGCACGGCCAGCGCGGCGGGGGGCAAGCCCTCCGTGTCGGCGCGTCCCTGCGGGGTGGTTTCGGCGGAGAGTTCGGCGATGTCGAACCCTTCGCACTGTGCGCGTTCGCGCGCCGCGCGGTCCAGCACCGGAGTGCTGTCGACATGGTCACCGTACCCCTCGCCGGAGGCTCTCGCGGTGGCGGCCCGGCGGTCCAGCCACAGGACACCCAAAACGAACATCACGATCCCTGTGACGATCCCGAGACCCGGCGCAGCGAAGGCCGTGGTGCCCAGGAAGGGCATCGGGATCGCGTTCTGGATCGCCGGCGTTCCCGGCAGGGCGGACATGGTGAAGGTGAAGGCGCCCAGCGCCAGGGCACCCGGTATCAGCCGCTTCGGAATGTCGGCGGCGCGGAACAGGGCGGCGGCCACCGGGTAGATCGCGAAGGCGACGACGAAGGCCGAAACGCCGCCGTAGGTCAGGACGGCGCAACACAGCACCACCGACACGACCGCGCGGTCCGGCCCCAGCCGGCCGCTGACCAGCCGGGCGAGGGATCGCGCCGACCCGGTGTCGTCCATCAGCTTGCCGAAGATCGCCCCAAGCATGAACAGGGGAAAGAAGGCGATGATGAAGGAGCCGGCGTTGGTCATGAAGATCTGGGTGTAGGCGCCGAGGATCGGCAGGCCGCCGGTCAGCAGGGCGGCGAGCAGAGCGGCCGCGGGAGCCGCGATCAGCAGGGTCATGCCGCGATAGGCCAGGAAGATGAGCAGCGCGAGCGCGACGAGGACGAAGGCGAGATCGATCATGTCGGTGGCTCCGTGGGGGGCCTGCTTAGGGGGCTCCGTGCGAAGGCGGCTGGGACGGCTCGGGGTAGCGCGCGTCATAGGGATAGCGCGGAAACTCCTTGCCGAGCCTCCGCCAGTCCGCCAGCCACCGCTCCGTGACCGCCCGCCCTTCCTCGCGAAGCGCCGCGAAGTAGTCCGGGCAGCGGTTGAACTTCGAGGTGTGCTTGAGGCCCCAGGCGGTGTCGCGGGTCATCTTGATGGTCCGGACCGCGACGATCTTGTGGGTGTCCAGCGGCGGACGCTCGTTCCCATACCGCTCGATCCACTGGTTGATCGTCATGATGGCGTCCAGTTCCTGGTTGAGCGACAGGTTGCCGGCCAGATCGTTCTCCCGGTCCCGGATGTCCTCGAGGCCGATGTTCGGGGAGGCGGGATGGAACTCCTGGGGGTTGATGCGCACGATCCAGACCTCGTCCGGCTTCTCGTCCTTCACCCGGGCGTCGAGAAGGTCGCGCACCGGCGGATTGCGCGAATACAGGCCATCCCAATAATAGCCGTTGCGGGTAACGGTCCGGCCCGGCACGCAGGTCGGAAACACCATGCCGGGGATGACCTGCGCGGGCATGACCTCCGGAAGCGTTCCCGACGCCGCCACGCCGTCGAGCGAGATCGCCCGGCGCATGCGCCAGCGGGTGATGTCGTACTGGTTGATCTCCCGGCCGTCCGGCCGCAGGCCCATCTGTTCGAGGGTCTTGTTGGAATCGAACACCTCGAAGTTGCCGCTGAGCACCTCGATGGCGCCGGCGAGAATCCGGATGTCGGCTTCGGCCACCCGTGGCCAATCGATCGCGTCGAAATGCGGACACAGGTCGTTCAGCAGCTCCGGGAATCCAAGATACTGCCAGCGGGCTCCCATCATGTTGAGGCCGGCCAGTCCAAGTTGACCGATGGCGGAATAGGGGTTGGACGCCGGCAGCGGCAGCCCCTGCGATTTCCACCCCAGAAGGGTGGCGACCAGATGGTTGTGGGCGGTCTCTACCGGGGTGGTCGCGGCGAAGGTCGTCCACAGGAAGTCCAGGCGCTCGACGGCCTTGGGGATGGTGCCGCACGCCGTGTCTGCGGTGTTCGGGGCGAGGCCGTACCAAGCCGCCAACGCACACAGCGCGCCCGCCGACGTGCCGCTGATCGCGACGATGTCGAAGGTGTCGCCGTCCCGCGGGGTCTCGTCCCAGCGCTGCTTCGTCGTCAGGATGGTTTTCAGGACGCCCCAGGTGAACGCGGCGTGCGTTCCTCCCCCCTGGCAAGCGATCGCGACCTTCTTGGTGGCCATGTCTTCACCGCCTTCCAGGGTGTTCAGGGGGACCGGTCGTTGGGCAAGGGGTGTCCGGACGTTTCCCCGGACGCTTCATGGGCCAGGGTTTCCTCGATCCGCCCCAGCAGGTAGGGGAAGAAGGGGTTGGACGACATGCGGAGCAGGGCATCCATGCTGACGATCAGCGCTCCACGCTCTCCCCGTGCGGCCACCGCGCCCAGATGGATGCCGAAATCCTCGGTGGGATCGGGGTGCAAGCCGTAAAGGGAATCGGTCGTCGGAAAAGGAAGGGCGACGTGCGATAGCGAATAGACGTCGAAGGGATAGACCAGCCCCAATTCCTGCACCTGTTCCGTCTCGGTGCCGGCCTCCATCGTGCGCGCGACCACATCGGGGCGCTCCGCATCGGCGTTGGTGATGATCGTGGTTCTGAACCGGCGGGGTGGATCGGGCAAGATACGCGCCAGCATGGTGTCGGACGCTGAACTCAGGAGCGGACCGAACTTGGTGTTGCGGTTCACGTCGAACAGCACGAGTTCGCTGCCGTTGGCCGGCAGGTGGGCGTACAACCCGGACAGGATGGCGCGCGTGCTGACGGTGAAATCCATCACGGACTGGAAGGTGAGGATCGGGGGAAGGCCGTCCAGCCGGCCATGGCCCGCAAGGTTCGCGACCCGGCTCTGAAGAGCCGATGTCAGCAGATGCGACTGCCGCGCGCCATTGACCGGAAACGAGTTGTACTTGAAGGGGTTGAATTCCGGCACCACGCCGAGCCAGGCAGCTTTCGCGAATGGGGGGAAGATCGCGGGCAAGCCGGCCAGCCCGGCGAAGCGCGCGAATGCGGTGATCCCGACCATCGGCGAGATCAGAACGATGCGGTCGGGGCGCTTCAGCCGGGCGTCGTCGAGGGCGTCGAGCGCGTACATCATCGCAAGCGCGCCACCGTTCGAGAAGCCGACCACGTGAAACGGTTGGTCCGGAGCGATGCGCCGCTGCGCTTCCCGCGCCGCCAGCCGGGTGGCCGCCAACCAATCCTCCCACTCGATATCCGCCAGGCCCGCGGGAACCGTGCCGTGTCCGGGCAACCGGATGGCGATGGCGACGAAGCCGTACGCTTGATAAAGACGGGCGATGTGACGAAGGCTGTAAGGGGAATCGGTCAGACCGTGAAGGAACAGCACCGCCCCTTTGACCGGACCGTCGGGTTCGAGCACATAGGAACGGTTCCAGTCCCGCGAGAACTGCCCAGGGTAGATCGGGCTTCCATCGAAATACCGGTTGACCGGGACACGCTCTCCCGGGGGCAGTTTCTGGGTGACTTCCGCCCGAACACTGTCGAAGATGGCGGCCTCTGTCTTCATGTATTCGGTCCAGCCGCTGCTCTCCAGATCCTTCCTGTGCAGTTCCTGCGGTATGAAGGTGTGCCAAATCTCCAGTGGCAGGCCACGTTGCGAGTCATAGGCGCGCACAATAAGAAGAACGACAGCGCTCACGGCGAGCAGCGTGATCATTCTCCTTGCGATTTTGCGTACCCACAGTCTCATGAAGATATGACTTTCGATTTCAGAGGGTTCGCTTAACCACCGCGAATTAGGGCAACCGTTTCGAACGCGTCCGGAACCATGGGAACCGAGGCGAGGCCGAACACGCCCAAGGCGATGGACGTCTCGAGAAGCTCCGGTACGCCGCCAGGAGCCTCGGTCATTGCAAGCGGTCGTATGGGAATGTTAACGTAATAATCATGCGCGGAACGCGACCAGACATACCCATGTTATGCAAAGGGCATTGTCGATGAAAGACTTCCATACTGACTAATCCGTCCCTTCATTAGGAGTTATGGCACTACACTCAATTTATGGCGGGGATTGCGGCTAAAATTCTTAATACGAACTGTAATGCTGCCTGATTAATGATGTTCAATGCGTGAATGATTGAACTCTGAACATGCGGTGCGACCCGACCATTGAGTAGCCCAACCAAGTGTGGTGCACGTACCCAGGCTATTTTGCCATCTGGGCTGAGGTCGCCAGCGCGCGGCTGGCCGTGTGACCGCCCGAGCCAGGACGTCCGTGGCCAATCCGCGTCCTCCCGAACCGCCATCTGCGACAAGTTGACGGTGCCCGCCGACCAGCCGACGCAACGTGGCGGGGGCGATGCCCTCGGCGATGTGCAGCACGCGGCCGTTGGAGAGCACCACCTCGACCAGGGCGGCACGGCGCTCGACGGGTGTTCTTCTCAAGCATCGTGCGAAGCGCCATCATCGCGTCGATCACCCCTGATCAAGTCGATGATGACCGCCCCGCGGGACATGCTCGCCATCGCGTGACTGACGGCCCCGGCTCGCCGGGTCTTCCGCGTCGTGAGCTCAGGCTTGCCAGCGGCATCGACATCGACCCCGACCCCGACAGCCACCCCCTGGACAGGGCCGGCCGGCCGCAGCCGCGCCTGTGGGTGCGGGGGCCGCTGACCGAAGGCGCCCGTTATTTCAACCATTACCTGCCATCGCCCAAGAGCCGGTCCAAGGCCTTCGCGGAAGCCGACGCCTGTCTCGACCGCATCATGGACGAACGCGGCGGCACTCCCGGAGACGGTACCGGGACCCCGGCGCCGGCTGCCGCCTTCCTGGGACTTGTGGGGCAGGACGCATGATCGACCTCTATTCCGCCAATTCCGGCAACAGCCTGCGAGCCTTGATCGCTCTTGAGGAAGGCGGATCGGCCTTCCGCAAGCACAAGCTCGACCTTCTGCGCAACGAGCACAGGACCCCCGAATTCCTGGCCCTGAATCCGGTGGGCGCGGTGCCGGTAATGATCGACCACCGGACGGAGAGCCGATCGTCCTGTCTCAGTCGGGAGCGATCATGCTGCACGTCGCGGAACGGACCGGGCGCTTGATCCCGCCGGATCCGCGCCGCCGGCTGGCGGCGCTGCAATGGTTCATGCTGGCGGTCAGCGACGCCAACCCGGCCAGCGCCGCCCTCCTCTACGTCGGACGCGATGTTCCGGACGCCACCCCTGCGACCACCGCCTTCCTGGAAGGGCGCCTGCTCAACATCATGCGGGGATGCGAGACGCGGCTCACCGGCCGGGACTTCTTGGCCGACGAGTTGTCGCTCGCCGATCTGGCGCTCTTTCCGGTTGTGCGGATGCGCCGGGGGCTGCTCGAGGGGGCCGGCGGATTGGGCCGGCTGCTGGGCTGGGCCGACCGCATCGCGGCGTTGCCGTCGGTCAGCCGTGCGGTTGGGCATCTCTGATACGGTCGGCGGGCACCGGACGTGTTCATCCGCCGGTCGTATGGCCCCTCCACCCGGCGCCTATTCAACGGCAAACGCACGCGAGGCTTCCTTGGGCAACGGGTCGAGCCAACAGAAGATCATCTGGGCGAGCACGATCGGCACCGCGATCGAGTTCTACGATTTCCTCATTTACGGGGTCGCTTCGGCGCTCATCTTCAACAAACTTTTCTTTCCGGTTTTCGATGAACTGGTCGGGACGCTGTTCTCGTTCGGCTCCTTCGCAGTCGGTTTCCTGGCCCGCCCTCTGGGTGGCGTGCTGTTCGGGCATTTCGGCGACCGGCTGGGGCGCAAGAACATGCTGGCCGCCACGATGCTGATGATGGGAACGGGGACCTTTCTGATCGGCCTTCTGCCGACCTACGACCAGATCGGGATCTGGGCGCCCCTGCCGCTGATTCTGCTTCGGCTCGTGCAAGGTATCGGCGTCGGCGGTGAATGGGCCGGGGCGACGCTGCTGGTCGTGGAACACGTCAGGGACAGACGCGGCTTCTACGGCAGCCTCGTGCAGACGGGTTTTCCCATCGGGGTCGCCGCCTCGACCGCCGCCTTTCTGCTGCTCAAGAGCCTGCCCCAGGACGCTCTCCTCAGTTGGGGATGGCGGCTTCCTTTCCTGTTCAGCATCGTGCTGGTCGCCGTCGGCGCCTTCGTCCGTTTCCAACTCGCGGAATCACCCGCGTTCGAGGCGGTCCGGGCCGGCAGCCGTTTGTCCCGGTTGCCCTTCGCCGAGGTTCTGCGGGATCACTGGCGGCTTTGCCTGACGGTCTTGGGGCTGAAGATATCCGAGGTGACGTGGGTCTTCATCATCACGGTCTTCGGCATCAGTTTCATCAAGGACAAAGGCAGCGTCCCGGTCGAGACCTACCTTCTCGGCGTCTGCATCGCCGCCATGATGGAACTGGTCACGATCCCGCTGTTTGGGCATCTCTCTGACCGCGTCGGCCGACGGCCGATCTACCTGCTCGGGGCCGCTGTCAGCGCCGTCATGGCGTTCCCGTTGTTCGAACTGCTGCAGTCGGGGCAGAGCTGGGTGGTCATCGCCACCATCGTGGTGGCGATGAATCTCGGTCATGGGCTGATGTTCGCTCCGCTGGCCGCTCTCATTCCCGAGCTGTTCGAAACGCGCATCCGCTACAGCGGCTCCTCCTTCGCCTACCAGATGGCGTCGGCCCTGGGCGGGGGTGGAGCGCCCGTGATTGCGACGGCGTTGATGGTCTGGTCGGGAGGCGGCGTCTGGGGACCTGCCGGGAGCGCCGCCGTCCCGGTCGCCGCTCGCGCCCACAGAGCGCGGCCTCCCGGCCGAACACAACGGCGTGCCGCATCGGGAGGGAGCGGCGCCGGCAGCCTGGGCGGCCGATCCCGTCTTGCCGAGCTGACCGCACAATGCACCGCTTTCACCATCGCAGAGCCCGAGGGACATACACCAAGGATTCCGATTTTTACGAGATCGCCCGCGCTCTCCAGCCTTACTTCGACGGCTGGTACGAAGCGGATGTCGAAAAATTGAAAATGGCTTTCCGCGAATCCTGCCGCTTGACCTGCGTCATCGACGGGAAGCTGGATCAGGATTCCATGCCAAAGGTTTACGAATCCGTCGCCAACCGCCAGAGCCCGGCAATTCGCGGGGAGACACGACATGACAGGATACTGTCCATTCACAAGTCGAGCCCGGACATCGCCCTTGCGGTGGTTCATCTGTCTATCGAGGCTAAGCTCTTCACCGATTAATTGTTGCTGGTGAAGCTTGAGGGGAACTGGAAGATCGTCTCGAAGCTGCTCAGCTTTTCCAAATTGCCGTAGGGGATCGTGTCGGTAACGTCAACCCTCGCGCCAGCTTGGTCGTGACGGCGGGGCGGCCGTAGAGGATCACCTCTCTTGAGGAGGTGACGAATGCGCTGTCCGCACTGCCGCTCGACCGCGACCGAAGAACGTTCGGACCGGCTCGGTGTTGAATCGCCTGCGCGCCGACGGGCGATCCGTGTCCAGCGGGTCGCCGCTCTGCGCGGCATGCTCGCCGTTGCTTAAATCACGGCCTCGGCTCGCCGGGGCCTCCGCGTCGCCAGCTCAGGCTTGGCGTGACACCTGACGAAGGAAACGGGTTTTTCAGAAAGAAACCAGCATCCTGGCCTGGGCGGTGAGCGTCCCACGGCTGGCTTCCGGCCCATCGGTGAGAGCAACTCCGACATTTACCCCAAGCTGCAGGGTCTGCAGGAGCGTGTAGTCGAGGCCAGCCCCCACCCCCACCGGCGTCGTGTCGGCCCGCTCGCCGATGCCAGGAAGAGCGTCGTAGTTGTAATTGTGGCCGTACCCCACGTCGGGAAAGGGAAAGGGCGAAACGACATCCTCGACCGGGCCGAATCCGCTGCTCTCAAGATGGCCCAAGGAGGGGAAGGTCGGCAGCCGCGCCTCGCTCCGCAGCACAAAGCCGGTGTCGACACTGCCATTGTTCAATGTGTAACCCCGGGTGGCGTAAAGCCCGCCGATGGCGAACTGCTCGGTTTCTGGCAGCGCCTTTCCGGCTATCTGGCCGGTGAACTCGACAGTCCATGAGGTGACACCCGGCCAGGGCAGGCCGAGCTACGATCTGCGCAAACCCGTGTCCACCAACCCGAGGCGAGATCAAGCCCAGCCTTCAACCTCTGGTCCAGTTCCCTAAACCCATGCACATATTTGTTGAGGGATTTGACGCAAATCAACGCCAACGAATGCCCTCGAAGGTGACGGTCGTCCCATGGAGTTCCGCGTCTTCGGGCGCCCCTTCACACACATGCAGTGAAAAGATAGCACGATATACCCATTGCTGGCATAGCGAATAGTTGCCTTATAGCTTACACCATCCAGGAGATGTTCTTTGAACCAGATGCGGCAAGTGAGAGTAGGCAGTCTCGCCTGCGGGTTCGGCGAAGATCCTTGGATGGAGCAGAGTGGAGGCCTTGAGGAACGGCTCCAGTCGTTGCATGAGGAGATCCGCGAATGGCCTGGACTGGAGCATCTGCACCGGATCGCCGTGGCGACCTATGATGCCAGGGGCGAGCGGGTCCGGACGTTCGTCCACAGCAACGTCGGCCCACGGCCCCTCGATCCCCTTTCCGGCCGGCTGTGCGATTATCCTCTTCTGCAGACGGTCGCCGAGACGGGACGTCCGTGGATTGACAATGCGATCACGTCGGACCCCGGTTCCACCAGCCCGGGAGGCCGGTTGCTCAAGCAGGGCTTCCGCTCGCGCTACGTGAGCCGTATTCACTGGCAGGGCGATCTGTATGGCTTCCTTTTCTTGAACTCAAGGAAGGAGGGCTTCTTCACCGAATCGATCGTGTCGGCACTGTTGCCGTATCGGCGGGTCATCGGCGTGCTCGTCGCGTCGGAGATGACCAGCACGCGCGCCATGCTGGCGGCCGTGCACACGGCCCTCGAGGTCAGTCATTACCGTGACGAGGAGACCGGTGCTCATCTCAACCGCATGAGCCGCTACGCCCAGCTTGTCGCAGCGGGAATCGCATCGAAGCACGGGCTTTCGGACGAGTTCATCGAATATATTCTCCAGTACGCCCCCCTGCACGATGTCGGCAAGGTGGCGGTGCCGGACAGCATCCTGCTCAAGCCCGGCAAACTGTCGACGGACGAGTTCGAGGTCATGAAAACGCACGTGACCAAGGGCTTGGACATCATTAACGCTATGATTCACGACCACGGCCTTGGCGCCCTGCCGCACGCCGCCATTTTGCGCAATGTGGTGGCCTGTCACCATGAGGCCTTTGACGGCTCCGGCTATCCCAACGGCCTTTCCGGCGTGGCCATTCCACTGGAAGCCCGCATTGTCGCGGTCGCCGACGTGTTCGACGCGCTGACGTCGGAGCGTCCCTACAAGGGAGCGTGGACGAATGATGCCGCGGCGGCTTTCCTCCGGGAGCAGGCGGGCCGGAAGTTCGATCCGGACTGCGTCGCGGCGCTGCTCACGGACATGAACGCCATTGCGGCCATTCAGCAACAGTTCCGCGATACCCCCTCGAACGGGCTCGTGGCCGGCCGCTGACGCCGGCCGCGGTGCCCCCTTGCCCCCGGACAAGGGCTCTGGATCACCCGCCTGTGGACGATGCGACAGAACCAGCCAGTGGCAGGGCGACGCTGATCGTTGTTCCCGCCCCTGGGCGGGACTCCACCATGATCGGATAGCCGAGGTGATCCGCCAGCGTCTTCACGATGAACAGGCCAAGGCCAAGGCCGACGACGTCATCCCCGGCTTCGATGCGGTAGAACTCTTCGAAAATGTCGGCCAGGGAACTCTCCGGGATTCCTCGCCCGGTATCGCAGACGTCGACCCACACCCTGCCGTCGGCAGTGCGGCACACAATCCGGATTTCCCCGCGGTCGGTGTACTTGATGGCGTTGTCGACGAGGTTGTGGAGAATGCGCGACGCAAACAGCCGGTCCGTGCGCACCGTCACCCCGCCGCCGCTCCCTTCCATGCGCCAGTCGAGCCCCTTGGCTTCGGCGGCCAGATGGAACGTCGCTGTGGCGTGCGTCATCAGATCGTCCAACGGGACGTCTTCGATCCGGACGGTGATCGTGCCGTCGTCCATCCCTACCAAGTCCTGCACGCCATCCATCAGTCGCTTCACCACGCCCAGGCAGTGCTTCATCGTCGACACGTAGATTTCCCC
>NZ_JAUQTX010000148.1:0-17222 GCF_059803775.1 Azospirillum sp. UFLA03-27
AACCGCCGCCTGCGCATCCCTTCTCACAACACGGTATCAACGATTTCCAAGATCCCGCGGCTCCAGGAGAACCGCAACGCCCCGAGCCCATTCCCTTCAAGGAGTGGGCCGCCAGGGCCAGATTGTCTCTGTGTTTCCGACCCGTCGGCGCCTCGTTGGCGGCCACCGCGTCGGGAGGCGCTTTATATGCGGGGTCCCCCGGGGGTGGCAAGCACTTTTTTCGACCCTCGGCGATTTTTTCCCGCTGCTTTTTCACACGGCGCGTTCGGCGGCGCGCTTTCGTAGAATGCCGCTCCCCTTTCCGACGGACCCGTTTCCCTCCATGCGCCTTCTCCACACCGCCGATTGGCACCTCGGGCAGACACTGCACGGCTTCGCGCGCGAGCACGAGCATGCGCGCTTCCTTGATTGGCTTCTCGACCGGCTTGAGGATCGGGCCGTCGACGCGCTGGTCATCGCCGGGGATGTGTTCGACGGGCAGAACCCGCCAATCCCGGCGCTCGGCCTGTTCTACCGGTTCCTGGCCAAGGCCAAAGCACGCTGCCCGGCGCTGGACATCGTGGTGGTCGCCGGCAACCACGACAGCGGCAGCCGGCTGGAGGCGCCCTCTCCTTTGCTGACGGAAATGGGGGTGCGGGTGGTCGGCGCCCCGCCGGTGGGCGAGGATGGCGCCTTCGCGCCGGAGGGGCTGGTGGTTCCGCTGACCGGCCGCGACGGAACGGTCGCCGCGCGCTGCGTCGCCGTTCCCTACCTCCGTCCCGCCGACCTGCCGCCGTTGAGCGAGGAGGAGATCGCGGCCGGCGCCGACCCGCTGGTCGAGGGAATGCGCCGAGTCTACGCCGATGCGGCGGAGGCCGGACGGCGCGCGCTGCGTCCCGGCGAGGCGCTGATCCTCACCGGCCATTGCTACATGCGCGACGGCGCCCTGTCCGAACTCAGCGAGCGCAAGATTCTCGGCGGCAACCAGCACGCGCTGCCGGTGGACGTCTTCCCGGACGACGCTGCCTACGTGGCGCTGGGCCATCTGCACAGGGCGCAGGCGGTGGGAGCGCGCGAATCGGTGCGCTACAGCGGCTCCCCCCTTCCGCTGGCGGTGGACGAGGAGCCCTACCCGCATCAGGTGGTGCTGGCCGACTTCGCGGAGGGACAGCTAACCCGCATCGAGTCCCTTCGGGTGCCCCGCTTCGTCGCCATCCGGCGCGTCCCCGGCGGCGGGCAGTTCGCGACGCCGGAGGATGCGCTGGCGAGGCTGGCCGCGCTGGAACTGGACGAGGAGTTGCCGCGCGAAGCCTGGCCTTATGTCGAGGTCTCGGTGGAACTACCGGCGCCCCGGCCAGCCCTGCGCGAGGAGGTGGTCGCGGCACTGGCCGGACGCCCGGCGCGGCTGGTCAAGCTGGCCCTGCGGCTGACCGGCAGCGGCGAGACGCTGGCCGAATCCGTGCCGCTGGCCGATCTGGCGGACCTCGCGCCGGAGGACGTGTTCCTGCGGCTCTACCGCCGCCATCACGAGAGCGAACCGGAACCAGCCTTGCTCGCCGCCTTCCACGAACTGGTCGCGACCGTGCAGGAGGGCGCGTGATGCGGATTCTGGCGGTTCGCGGCGGCAATCTGGCCAGCCTGGACGGGACCTTTGCGGTGGAGCTGGCCGGCGGGCCGCTGCGCCACGCCGGCCTGTTCGCCATCACCGGCCCGACCGGGGCGGGTAAGAGCACCATCCTGGACGCGCTGTGCCTCGCCCTGTTCGACCGTATGCCCCGGCTGCCGGACGGGCGCGGCGTGGCGCTGGGCGCCAGCGGCGACACCGACGCCATCAGCACCACCGACGTGCGCAGCATCCTGCGTCGCGGCGCCGGGTCCGGCTGGGCCGAGGTGGATTTCGCGGGGATCGACGGCGCCGCCTACCGGGCGCGCTGGGAGTTGCGGCGGGCGCGGCAGAACGCGCGCGGCCAGTTGCAAAAGCAGACGATGAGCCTGACCGCGCTTGCGGACGGCAAGCGGCTGGGCGACGGCAAGACCAGCGTGCTGGACGAGATTTCCAGCCGGCTGGGGCTGAGCTTCGAGCAGTTCCGCCGCGCCGTCCTGCTGGCCCAAGGCGATTTCGCCAATTTCCTCAAGGCTCCGGCGATGGAGCGCTCCGCCCTGCTGGAGCTGCTGACCGGCACCGAGATCTATTCCCGCATCTCCGTCGCCGCGCACGAGCGCTCCCGGGAGGAGCAGCGGGCGCTGGAGGCGCTGGACGCGCAATGCGCGGGCATCGGCGTGCTGACTGACGATGAGCGCGCCGTCCTGGACACCGAGGTCGGAGCGGCGGCCGAGGCGGTCCAGCGGGAGGAAACGGCGTTCGAGCAGGCCCGCGCCGCCGTCGCCTGGCATGAGCAGGACGCCCGGCTGGCCAAGGCGGAAGCGGACGCCGCCGCGGCGAGCGCACGGGCCGAAGCAGTTTGGCAGGAGGCCGGGGCGCGGCGGGAGGAGGCTGCGCTGCTGCGCCGTCTCCAGCCCTTGCGGGTGCGGTTGAGCGAGGCGGACCGCTGCGCCGCGGCGGCGGCGGAGGCCGGGGAGGCGCTGGCCCATGCCCACGCCGCGGTGACGGAGGCGCAGGACCGGCTGGTCCAGGCCGAGGCCCGTCATCGCGAGGTGCGCGCCGCCTACGAGAAGGCCCGCGGCGCCGTCGACGCCGCCGAGCCGGAGCTGGAGCGGGCCGCCGCGCTGGACGCCGAAATCGCCGCTCTGGCCGGTCAACAGACCGGTGCGCTCGCCGACGCCGCAACGGCGGACGCGGACGCCAAAGGAATTGGGGAGAGCTGGAGCGCCACCCGGACGGCACTGGAGCAGGCCCGCACCGATGCGGCGGAGCGGGAGGGCTGGCTGGCCGGACAGACGGCGCTGCTGCCGGTGGCCGACCAGTGGGCGCGCTGGGACGCGCTGCTGCTGCGCCTCCGCGACTCGGCAAGGGTGGTGCGGGAGGCGGAGGCGGAGGCCCGCCGTGCTGCCACGGAGGCCATGGCCCACGAGGCGGAGCTGGCACACCTGTCCGCCGTCCGGCGGGACGCCGAAGCACAGCGGGACGCGGCCGAGCGGACGCTGTCCGCGCTGAAGGCCGAGGCGGTGGAGTCGCTGGACGCCCTGCGCGGGCGCCGCACGGCGCTGGCGGAGCGGCGCGATGGGCTGGCGGCCTTGGCCCAGCTGGCGGAGCGGGCCGCACGGCTGGCGGCGGACGTCGCGGAGGCCGAAGCGGAACGGGAGCAGCGGCGCACGGCCGCAGCGGACGGGGAGGCCCATGCGGCAGCGGCGAAAGCGCGACTGGACCAGCGCCGGGCGGCGTTGGAGGAAGCGGACGCCACCCTGCACCGCTTGCGCCTTGCCCGCAGCGAGGATGTGGCATCGCTGCGCGCTCAATTGACGGAGGGCGAGGCCTGCCCGGTCTGCGGCGCCACGGAGCATCCCTGGGGAGCCGGGCACACCCCGCTCGACCGGCTGGCCGAGGATCAGGAACGCCACGTCGCCACCCTGCGCGCCGAAGTAACCGGGCTGGCCACGGAACAAGGCGCCCACACCGCCGCGGCGAAGGCGGCGCGCGAGCGGGCCGCGGCCCTGGACGGACGGCTGGCCGCCCTGGCGGTGGAGCGGGCGACCGCGGTGGAACGCTGGGCGCAGCGGGCACCGACCTTCGGACTGCCCACCGAACCGGACACGGAGACCGTCACCCGGCGGCTGGTCGACGTGGACGCGGAATTGGCGGAGGCCGGACGGGCCGAGGCCAGGGCGTTGGACCACAAGGCGAGGATCGACGCCGCGGTGCAGACCTGCCGGGAGCGGGACGCGGCGCTGACCGAGGTGGAGCGGGCGATCGAGGCGCGGACCCGTCAGCGCGACGCCGCCCGCCACGCCGAATCCCTGGCCGTGGCGCGGCGCGATCAGACGGTGGACACGCGGGCCGCGGCACGGACGGAACTGGGCCAGCCCTTCGCCGGGCTGACCGGCTGGGACAAGGCACTGGACAGCGACCCCGACGGATTCCGCAAGAGCGTCGGCGGGCGGGTTGCCGAGGTTCTGCGCCAGCGCGAGGGATTGGCCCAGTCGCTGCGCGACGTCGAGGCCCTGGAACGGCAGGCCGGCGCCAAGGCGGCGGAGCTGGAGGGGGCGCGGCAGGCCGAACAGGCGGCGCGGCGGCGGTGCGAGGGGTTGGACGCCGCGCTGGAGGATCGGCGCGCGGCACGGGCGTCCCTGTTGGACGGACGGGCGGTGAGCGCGGTGAAGAAGGAGCTGACCGAGGCCTGCCGGCGAACCGAGGCCCTGGTCGAACAGGCCACCGTCGCCCGGCAGGACGCGGCGGCACGCCTGTCGGGGGCGGAGCAGACCGTCGCCACGCGCGGCGAGTCCGCCCGCCGGTGCGCCGCCGAGGCGGAGGCCGCGGTCGACGCCCTAGCCGCCGTGGCGGAACGCTGCGGCGTGACTGTGGAGGCGGCACGCGCCCATCTGGTCCGGGACGAGGACTGGCTGGCCGGGGAGGAGCGGGCGCTGGCCGCTCTCGAGTCGGCGCGGCGCGAGCACGCGCTTGTGGCGGCCGAACGGACGCGGCTGCGGCAGGAGCACCACGACGCCGGACGCCCCGCCCTCGGCGCCGAGGACGCCGGCGAGGCCGTGGCCGAGACGGGCCGGCGCCTTCAGGAGGCCCGCGGCCGGCTGGGCGAGGCCCAGGCCCGGCTGCGCGCCGACACGGAGAACCGCGGCCGCCTCGCCGCCGTGCTCGACCGGGTGAAGGCGCAACGCAAGGCGCAGGAGCTGTGGGCGACCATGGCGCAGCTCATCGGCTCCGCCGATGGGCGGAAGCTGCGCAACTTCGCCCAGAGCCTCAGCCTCGATCTGCTTCTGGTCCAGGCGAACCGCTATCTGGCGGATCTCGCCCGCCGCTACCGGCTGGAACGGGTTGGCGGGGCCGACCTGGAGATCCAGGTGGTGGACGGCGAAATGGGCGACGAGCGGCGCGGCGTGCACAGTCTGTCCGGCGGCGAAATGTTCCTGGTGTCGCTGGCCCTGGCGCTCGGCCTGTCGGCCATGGCGGGGGGCAGCGGCGGTGGCGGAATCGGCACGCTGTTCATCGACGAGGGGTTCGGCACGCTGGACCCCGGCAGCCTGGATCTGGCGCTGTCCTGCCTGGAGGCGCTTCAGGCCACCGGCCGACAGGTTGGCGTCATCAGCCACGTCCCGGCGCTGGTGGAGCGGATCGGCGTGCAGGTGCGCGTCACCCCGCAGGGGGGAGGGCGCAGCGCCGTGACAGTGACCCGCGGGACGCTGGCCGTGCCATCGCCGGACACCGCGGCGGAGCGGGAACTGCTGCTGCCGTTGTAGGGTGCTCCAGGCTGCGTGGGGTCACCGCGGGACCGTCAAGGAGACACGGGGGCGCGCCCTCCTTCGTGTCTCTCCGTGCCTGCGTGATAAAAGAGCCGTCAGGCCAGACGGAAGGCCAGATAGCTGTCGGCGCCGACCTGCCCCGGCATGGTGATGACCGCGCCGACCGATTTTCCGGTGAAGGTGATGCTGCCGTCGATGGTGCCGTTGCCGTCGAAGTCGATGCGCACCGTGGCGCCCTCGGACCCCTTGGCGCCCTTCATCGCCTCCCAGGTGAGTTTCGACACGCCCTCCTTCCAACCCCAGGCGGTCGTCCATTCGCCCGCCTCGAAGTCGGTGATGGTGGACCAGGTCACCCCGGTGCCCCGCCCGTCCAGGAAGAAGGTGTCGTTGCCCGCCCCACCGGTCAGGAAGTTGGAGCCGGTGCCGCCGTCCAGAACGTCATCACCGCCCTTCCCATCCGCCGCATCGTCGCCGGCACCCAGGTTCATGAAATCGCCAAGTTCGCTGCCGACCACCGCCTCGATGGATTTGGTGCCCAGATAGACGTTCTTCAGCGTGGTCAGCGGACCGACATAAATGTCCATCTGGACTTCCCAGCCGGACACGCCATCGCTCACGAAGGCCCGCCGCAGCGAGTCGGCGGCTGGCTGGCTGGCGGAGGAGATGTACGAGTCGTTGGCGGACAGGGCGTCCCTCAGCCAATAGGCGTGACCGCCAAGCGCCGTGGCGCCGATGGCGGTCGACACGACGCCGACGGCGAAGACACCGCTTCCGGTGCTGTAGTAGATCGGACCGCCGGAGTTTCCGGGATTGATCTCCAGATCCGCATTCAAATAATAGACCGTATCGACGCCTGACCGGCGGATGGTGCCGCTGTCGAAGACTTCGTACCGTCCGTATTTGGTGGGATAGCCCAGGACGTTGGCCGACCCGCCGCTGTAGTTCCAATCGATTCCGAAATAGCCGTAAGTATCGCCGATCGGTTGGGACAGTGTCAGCAGGGCGACGTCGATCTCCGACCCGCTCTGGGTGGTCCGGTAGAAATCGCCGGCGATGAGCCGGCCGTCCGAATCCGGGTCGAAATTGGTGAAGAACTGTGATTTGGCAACGCCGTAGGCGACGTTGTCCGTTTTGCCGGGATTGTAGGACGGGTAGATCTTCAGGCTGCTCGGCTTGCCGCCGAGCGCGGCGTTGTAAACGACGTGGGACGCGGTGACGACGTCGTTGCGACCGACCAGAAAGCCCGAGCCGACGTAGGTCCGGTTTCCCCAGCTGGCCTCGATGGAGACCACGGCGCGCGCCGGATACTGATCGTCGTCGACCCTGTAGGACATTGGAGCCGGTCCTTCTGCTGCATCCGGCACCACGCCGGATGGTTGCGACCGACCCACAATGTCACGCCTTAAAGGCGTTTTTCAACAACGCGCAGCACGCTCTGAGCTGTTTCACCAGCAGCGCTCAACCGCCCGCCCGTCAGCCGCGGACGGGGCGCAGGACGAGATGCTTGTTCGACGGCACGGCCGGCGCCGAGGGGCGCAGGACAAGCCCCTTGGAGGTCGGCTCGATGTTCGCGTCGGGATAGACGGCCATGACGTCCTTCAGCGCTTCCTTCAGGCGGAAGGCCAGGACGCGGTGCTCGCTGACCGAGCCGAAATGCTGCGACAGGGCGTGCCAGGGAACCACCGTCTGCTTGTCCAGCCGGTGCAGGCGGTGGACCAGCCACACATAGGCGTCGAGCGCCAGGGCGGAGTTCTTCAGCTTGGCGATGGCGTGCTCGTCCAGCGGAACGGCGTGTTCCATCAGATGCTCGAAGAAGCTCTGGGTCAGGCGGACGAAGCGCACCCACTCGCCGCCGGTGCGGAACAGGTCGGGCGTGTCCTCCTCGTCCCGCCACAGCTTGATGCCGTCGATCAGGCGCTGGTCGGAGATCTCCGCCGTCGAGGGGCCGGTGGTGGTGCGCAGGGTGAACTCGCTACGGGCGATCCGCAGCACCTGCTCGCGCACCGGCTTGTAGTTGCCGCGCTCGCCCCCCGTCGGAGCCAGCCCGAGACGGCGCAGCCACGCGCTCATGCTCGGCCCCAGATCGACGTGGGCGCTGCGCGTCTTGCGCGCCTCGGTCTGCAGGTAGATCATGATCAGGCGCGCCTTGGCGCCGTAGGGAACGCCGACGTCCAGGACCGTGCCGTCGCGCAGCGGCAGGATGCCTGGACGGACGACGAGCTGGTACTTGCCGTTGTTGCGCACCCAGGGAGCGGTCTCGTCCTTGGGCTTGCGGTGCGGCAGGGAGGCTTGGCAGAAGCCGGCGTGGAGATAGCCGATCGCGTCCATCTCGTTGGACAGCGCTTCATGGGCCATCATCACACGGCGGCGCTCCTTGGGGTCTTCGGTGCGGGCAAGAACCGCCTCGAATCCCTCCAGGGTAAGCTGCTCGTGGATTTTCGCCATGGGACCCCTCCGGCCTCGTTCGGTCACGTTCCTGTCATTTCAGAAAACACAAAATGTGGTGGCTGTGAAGCGCGTCCATCCCACGAATCGCTGAAGTCGCAACAGAAGCTGCAGATTCCGACTCAACTTCAGCGAAGCGGCCGTTTGCGAACCCGGCCGTCCCCTCCCCTGCCGGCAACCGCCGAGCCAACGTTTCAAAATCAGCGTCGCCAACGGAGCGTCCGGGGCCGGAAAGCCGCTTGTCCACAGCCGGACGGGCTTGTCCACGCTGAGTTGGAATCGCAGCGGGCGAAACCGGCCGGATCGGCTCGCTGACTTCGCAACGGCGGGAACGCCGAAGTCGCAACGGGGACTCGCTCATCCACGCTGAAGACGAGTCACGAAAGGCGGTTATCCACGCTGAACTCGCAACCATGTCCTATATGAGTCCCTATAGGATTCTCCGGTTAGACCGGTTGCGCGGGTGCTGGCGCGACCCCCTTCGCTGAAAACGCAACGTCGGAGGGGTCGGAGAATCGCCAACCGGGCATTCGAGGGTGATCCGGACCCCTATCCTCCACCAAAACGAGCATCCCACTTGGTCAGGGATTCCAGGCCAGGACCGTCAACTGTCAACCGGACCTGACGCTGAATTTGATACAAAGGCGACTCTGCTCCAACGCTGAATTGGTAACATTCGACTCGGAAACCCAAGGCTTTCCAGGGCTTAGCCGACTCGGCGAGTCTCGCGCAGATCTTGCAACGCCGACGCAAACCCACGAATCGGCATACGACGCTGAATTTGAAACGACAGACTCCAAGCGATTCAAAGGCCGAATCGAAGCCACACCCCGCCACCAACGCTGAATTGGTAACGCTTCGGAAAATGGGCTTGACGGGGTCCGGATCGATTCGCCTCCGGAATGGTTTTCCGCCGCTCGCAGAGGCCGGCAAAAGTCGTCGAATTCTATGACCATAGTCCCATACGACGTCGCATGACTCCCGCTCCCGTCGCCGTTTGACGCAATTCGATGCGCTCCGGCTTGACCAGTTGCGTCACATTTTGCAAGAAAGGACCTCACACAGGGAAAGCCGGAGGCCCGATGAACGGGGAAGAACTGCGCGCCATCCGCGAACGGCGTGCCGAGGACCAATTGAGCTTCGCGACATGGCTCAACGGCGCACTGAATCGCCGCTACGACCGTTCCCGGATCAGCCGGTGGGAAAGCGGGGCGGAGCGCATCCCCCAGCAGGTCGCCGGGTTCCTGGCCGGCCAGGGCGGGATGGCCGCCGTGCCGCAGAACGCCGGGGTGCCGAAGATGCAGCGCGCCGTGGTGGCGGTGGCAAATCAGAAGGGCGGCGTCGGCAAGACCACGACAGCGGTCAACCTGTCCTACGCGCTGTCCACGCTGGGCCTGAAGGTCATGCTTCTCGACAGCGATCCCCAGGGCAACGCCACCGTCCATATGGGGCTCGACCCCGGCGAGATCGAAACCCAGCGCAAGGGCATCTATAATGTGGTGCGCGGCGGGGCGTCCTTCGACAGCATCCTCCAGCCGGTGTGCGGCGGCGCCGTCATGCTCGCCCCTTCCAGCATCGGGCTGGCCGCGGCGGAGACGGAACTGGTGGCGGAGCCGGACAACTCGCTGGTGCTCAAGGAGAAGCTGGCGGAGGTGCGGAACCGTTACGATGTCATCGTGATCGACTGCCCGCCCAACCTCGGTCTTCTCACCATCAACGCGCTGGCGGCCAGCGATCTCGTGCTGATTCCCGTGCAGACGGAGGTGTTCGCCGGGCTTGGCGTGCCGCTGCTGCTGGAAACCATCGCAAAGATCCGCCGCCGCTCGAACCCGTCGCTGAACATCTTCGGCATCCTGCCGACCATGTTCTCGTCGCGCTTGACGCAAGATCAGGCCAGCCTGCGCGAGATTCAGGAGCATTACGAGGGGCGGACCCGCGTTCTGAACGCGGTGCCGCGCGCCACCCTGTTCGCCCAGGCGTCGGGCGCCGGCCGTCCGGCCATCGAGGCCGATCCGAATTCCAACAGCGTCCAGGCCTACGGCGAACTGGCGCGCGAACTGGCCGCCCACCTCCAGACTGCGGAAGACGCCCATGTCTCGTAAACTCGAACGGACCAGCACCCGCATTTTCGACAAGGCGGCGCAGCGCGGCGGGGACGCGCTGTTCGGGCTCTCCGCCGACTTCCCGCGGTTGATCGAGGTCGATCTCGACCGGGTGCACCCGAATCCCGACCAGCCGCGCCGCCATTTCGACGACCAGTCGCTGCAGGAGCTGGCCAACTCCATCGCCCGGCACGGGCTGAAGCAGCCGGTTCTCGTGCAGGATCTCGGCGACGGCGACTACCGGCTGATCGCCGGTGAGCGGCGTCTGCGCGCCTGCGGGCTGGCTGGCCGCCAGACCATCTTCGCCATCGTCACCGACGGCGACCCGGACGAGCTGGCGCTGATCGAGAACATCCAGCGCGTCGACCTCGACGCCATGGAGCTGGCCCGCGCCTTCGCCCGGCTGATCGAGCGGCACGACTACACGCACGAGGCGCTGGGGCAGGTGATCGGGCGCAGCCAGGCGGAGGTGACGCGCACCCTGTCGCTGCTGCGTCTGCCGGCCGACATCGTCGCTGAATTTGAAACGCGCCACCGCTCCGTCCCGAAAAGCATCCTGACGGAGATCGCCGCGGTGGACGATCCGATCCTGCAGAGGAAGCTGTGGGACACCATCAAGGACGGCGGCACCGTCAAGGCGTTGCGCGAGGCGAAGCGCGCCCAGATGGGCGGCGGCGAGCCGGATTCCGTTGCGGCGGCGAAGGTTCAGCCCGCCCCGGCGGTGCGTTTCGTCTCCGCCGTCCAGCGCATCGCCAAGGACTTCTCCGCCGTCGACGCCGGGGAGCTGCGGGCGCACCGCAAGCAGCTCAGCGAGGCGCAATGGCAGGAGTTGCGCCGCCTCCACGCCCTTCTCGATGAGCTGCTGGCCTGACCGTCAGCAACGCTGAATTTGTAACGGACACCCGCTGACGTCAGCGGCGGGTGTCAACTTCAGCGTCGATGACCCGCCTGACTTCGCAGAACCAGCGCAGCTTTTCCGCGAAGGGCAGGCGGGCAAGGCCGCTGGGCGACGGCAGCACGACGTCCACCGGACCATTGAACAGGCTGTCCGGCTGCACGCCCCACTCCGCCCGGTCGCGATCCGCGGCGGCGAGATAGACACCCTTCCCCGTGTAGGCGATCACCCGCGGTCGGATTTCCGCGATCAGGGCGCGCAGCCGCGGCACGCCGCCGCGCAGCTCCGCGCGGCTGAGATCGGCGGCGCCCGGCGTCGCCCGCGCCACGAGGTTGGTGGAGCCCAGCCCGAACTCCGGCAACAGCCGGTCCTCCTCCGGGCGCAGCAGGCGCGGCGTCAGGCCGGCCTCCGCCAGCAGTTTCCAGAACTGGTTGCCCCGCCCCGCGTAGTTGTGGCCGAGCTGGCCGGAGCGCGTTCCGGGGTTGAAGCCGACGAACAAAGCGTTCAGGCCGGGGGCGATGATGTCGGGGATCGGGCCTTCGGAATCGGTCATATTGCGTCAACAGTGTGAAACGGCGTCCAGCAACGCTGAATTTGAAACGCCTCTACTCCGCCGTCCGCCATTCGGCGAGAATCACCGGGGCGGCGAAGCCGGCGAGGATGGCCGCCAGCGTCACGAACAGCATGGCGCCCCAGGCGCTGTAGCCCAGCACCCCCAGCACACCGCCCAGGAAGAAGGAGCCGACGGTCGGCAGATGCGTCTTCAGCTTGTCGAGCGTCACCCGGACGCGATCCCGGCCGTTGCGGTGGTAGAGATCGTCGATCAGGTTGCCCAGCTCGATCCCGATGTCGGTGATCATGCCGGTGACGTGGGTGGTGCGGACGCGGGCGTTGGAGATGCGCGTGACGATGGCGTTCTGCAACCCCATCAAGAAGCTCAACCCCATGACCAGCGCGGCGCCGCGCAGCTCGTGCAGCCAGACGTCGGCGGCGCCGAGCCCGGCGAGCAGCAGGGCTTCGAGGCAGACGCTGTAGGCGTAGATCGCCGACAGGCCACGGCGCTGCCCGGCGTTGATGAGCATCGCCGACACCATCGCCCCGGCGATGAAGGTCGCCACGATCGCCAGCGCCATGCCGAAGGCGCCCATCTCGCCCAGCGCCAGATGATCGGCCATGGTCGAGACGGTGCCGGTCATATGCGAGGAGTAGAGGCCGGCGGCGTAGAATCCCGCGGCGTTGACGGCGCCGGCGATGCCCGCCAGCGACCAAGCCAGACTGCGGTCCGCCGACACGCCACGATGTTCACCCTGCCGGACCAGCATGCCCAACTCCCTGAACCAAACGGGGCGCCATCATAGTAGCGACCGCATGCGTCGGGGACCCGCTGGTTTGTGGGGTCATCAATGCGTTCCCGCACCGACCGGCATGGTCTTGACGACATCGAGGAACGCCCGCAGGGCCGGAGGCACGGCGCGGTGCCCGGGATAATACACCGCCGCCCGCTCCGGCTTGTGCATCCAGCCGGGCAGGACGGTTCGCAACCGCCCGTCCGCAAGAGCGGCTTCGGCGGCCCAACTCACCACATAGGCGATTCCCAATCCTTGCGCGGCGGCGTCCGCCATCAACTCCTCGTCGTCGAGAACCACCGGTCCGTTTGTGTCGACCGTCAATTCCTGCCCGGCCCGCTCGAACTCCCACCGGTACAGCCGCCCGCCCGGCAGGCGGTGACCGATGCAGCGATGGTGCTGGAGTTCGTCCGGCGTCGTCGGCTCCCCGGCGCGGTCGAGATAGGCGGGAGAGGCGACGCAGACGAAGCCGATCGGGTCCGGGAAGGGCACCGCGATCATGTCCTTCGGGATGGAGTCGATCAGGCGGACGCCGGCGTCGAAGCCGCCGGACACGATGTCGATCAGCCGCCCCTCGACGACCAGATCCACCGTCACGTCGGGATATCGTTCGACCATGCGCGGGAGGACGTCGCGGACGAGGGCCGCAGCGGCCACGCGCGGCGCGTTGATCCGGACCCGGCCGGCCACGTTGCCCCGAAAAGCAGAGGCGGCGTCCAGCGCTTCGTCCAACGATGTCAGGGCGAGCTGCAGGCGGCCGAGCAGTTCGAGCCCTGCTTCCGTCGGCGCGACGCTGCGGGTCGTGCGGTTGAGAAGACGCACGCCCAACCGTTCCTCAAGGCCACGCATCGCGTGACTCAGCGTGGATGGCGCCGTTCCCAGCTCATCCGCCGCACGACGAAAGCTGCGGTGGGTGGCAACCGCCACGAAGGCGCTGAGGTCGTTGAGGGAGGGGCGCATCATTGATGGCGATTTTGCATCAACCCGTGCCGATTTCAACGTCTAATCGCGCACCTCTTCGGCTGCTATCTCCTGCTCCAGGTCCAATCCGAACGGGAGACACCGATGTCCAAGCGCGACGCCCTCTTTCCTGCCGGCCGGCAGGCGCTCTACGAAATCCACCGCTACTCCGCGGCCATTCGATCCGGCGATCTGATCTTCATCTCGGGGCAGGTCGGCGGACGCGAGGATGGTTCTCCCGAGCCGGACTTCGCGAAGCAGGTTCAACTGGCTTTCGACAACCTTCGCGAGGTTCTGAAAGCGGCCGGCGGCACGTTCGACGATATCGTGGACGTAACGACGTTCCACACCGATCCGGAGGCCCAGTTCGAGACCGTTCTGTCGGTCAAAGACCGGATGTTTCCGGAGAAGCCCTATCCCAACTGGACTGCCGTCGGCGTGACGTGGCTCGCCGGTTTCGACTTCGAGATCAAGGTGATCGCTCGGGTTCCACAAACCGTCTGAGCCGGCATTGGCGACAACGTCCTTCTCATCAGGTCATCCATCGTGCTCATTGGACGGCTTGTCGCGACTCGCAAGCTTTGGCATTGTTGTTGGGACGCACCGTCACAAGACCACGCAAACACCGATCTTCCAGTCTAGGAAGTGAAATGTCTGTTCAGTATCATTTCCGCCTGAAGTCCTTGTTCTGAAACGCGTCACAGCTCGATCTGGGCGGCGGTGATGACGCTTTGCGCGATGTCGGCGATGCGGCGGCCCTGCTTCATGGCGGCCTTGCGCAGGGCGTTGTAGGCCGCCTCCTCCGTCAGGGACTTCTGCTGCATCAGGATGCCCTTCGCCCGCTCGATCAGCTTGCGGTCGGCGAGCTGCGAACGTGCCTCGTCGCGTTCGCGTTTCAGCGTTTCAAAAGCAGCGAATCTGGCCAGCGCGGTTTCCAGGATCGGTCGCACGCGGGCGGGGTGCAGCCCGTCCAGGACGAAGGCGGCCACCCCGGCCTCCGCCGCCTGCGCGGCTGCCCCCGGCGGCGCTTTGTCGGCGAAGAGGACGACGGCGCAGGCTCCCGACCGGGCCAGCCGGAAGACGCCGTCCAACGCCGCTGGGGCCGATGTTTCCAAAACAGCGACGACCGCGTCCGGCGCCAGCGCGGCGAGGCGGGCTGGCAGGTCGGCGAGGCCATGGACCACGACGATCCGATCGGCGCCCCGGTCGCGGCCCCCCGCCCCGGCCAAGCCGTCCTCCACTGGCCGCGTGGCGTCGGCGTCGGGGCCGGCCACCAGAATGGTCAGGGGTTTGTTCGCCATTGCCGCTCCGCCCTCCCCTTCACGCCGCCCACTTCACGCCGCCTTCACCGTCCCGTGATGCCCGCCCTCCAGGAAGTTCAGCAACTCTTCCCGGTAGGCGTAGTAACGGGGATGCTCCAGCAGGGCCTGCCGGGTCCGGGGGTGGGGGATGTCCACCTCCAGGATGTGGCCGATGCGGGCGTTCGGCCCGTTGGACATCATCACCACACGGTCGGCCAGCAGGATCGCCTCGTCAACGTCGTGGGTGACGCAGATGGCGGTGACCTGGGTGCGCGCCCACACCTCCATCAACACCTCCTGAAGCTCCCAGCGGGTCAGGCTGTCCAGCATCCCAAAGGGCTCGTCCAGCAGCAGCAGCTTCGGCGACAGGGCGAAGGCCCGCGCGATGCCGACGCGCTGCTTCATGCCGTTGGACAGCTCCGCCGCCTTCTTGTGCATGGCGTCGCCCAGCCCGACGCGCGACAGGTAGTAGCGGGCAATGTCGTTGCGCTCCCCCCGGCCGGCCTGCGGGTAGACGCGGTCCACCCCCAGCATGACGTTCTCCAGCGCGGTCAGCCAGGGGAACAGGCTGGGCGCTTGGAAGACCACCGCCCGGTCGGGGCCGGCGCCGTCGACCTCCCGGCCGTCCAGCACGATGCCGCCGCTGGACACGTCGGCCAGCCCGGCGACCATCGACAGCACGGTGGACTTGCCGCAGCCCGAATGGCCGATCAGGGAGATGAACTCCCCCTTGCGCATCTTCAGGTCGAAGCCGTCCACCACGGTCAGCGGCCCCTTCGGCGTGGCGAAGGTCTTGGTGACCCGGCTGAACTCCACATAGCGGTCGTCGGACAGGCCGCCGGCTTGCCCGGCCAGATAGGCCTTGGGCGGCGGCGCGGCGGTGATCGGCGTCGCCGCCGGCAGGGTCAGTGTCTCGTCCACCGCGGCGGCGGCGCGGCTGGCCCCGGCCTCCATCAGCCACGCCGTGACCTCGGCGCGCAGGCGCTTGAAGTCGGGGTCGTGGTTCACGGCGGTGCGGTCGCGCGGGCGCGGCAGGTCCACCGCGAAGGCCGGGCCGAGCGTCGCCCCCGGACCCGGCGTCAGCGGGATGATGCGGTCGGCCAGCAGGATGGCCTCGTCCACGTCGTTGGTGATGAGGACGACGGTCTTGCGGTCCTTGCGCCAGATCGCCTCGATCTCGTCCTGGAGCTTGGCGCGGGTCAGCGCGTCCAGCGCCGACAGCGGCTCGTCCAGCAGCAGCATCTCCGGGCTCATGGCGAGCGCGCGGGCGAAGCCGACGCGCTGGCGCATGCCGCCCGACAGCTCCTTGGGGCGGCGGTCGGTGGCGTGGCCCAGCCCCACCGTCTCTACAGCCCGGCGGGTCAGCACGCCGCGCTCCGCCGAGGCCTTGCCCTTGTGCACGGCGTCCACGGCCAGCGCCACGTTGTCCTTCACGCTCAGCCAAGGCATCAGCGAGTAGTTCTGGAACACGACGCCGCGCTCCGCCCCCGGCCCGCGCACCGGCTGGCCGCGGAACAGCACCTCCCCGGCGTCGGGGGCGGCCAGCCCGCCCATCAGGTTGACCAGCGTGGTCTTGCCGGCGCCTGAGAAGCCGACGATGGCGACGAACTCGCCTTCCGCGATGGACAGGTCGATGCCGCGCAGCACCTCGGTCCCGCCATAGGACTTCGCGACATTCTTCAGCTCAAGGATGGCCATGCTCGGGGACTCCTCAGCGGGTGCCGGTGTGGGAAATGGCGGCCTGGAAGGCCAGCATGACGCGGTCGAGCAGGAAGCCGATCAGGCCGATGGTGAAGACCGCCACCATGATGCGGGCGAGCGAGGAGGAGGAGCCGTTCTGGAACTCGTCCCACACGAACTTGCCGAGGCCGGGGTTCTGGGCCAG
The DNA here is from genome assembly GCF_059803775.1 of Azospirillum sp. UFLA03-27. Taxonomy (NCBI): domain Bacteria; kingdom Pseudomonadati; phylum Pseudomonadota; class Alphaproteobacteria; order Rhodospirillales; family Azospirillaceae; genus Azospirillum; species Azospirillum sp. UFLA03-27. The sequence goes on from NZ_JAUQTX010000148.1 coordinate 16,287, forward strand.
CATCTCCGCCGCGATCAGCACCATCCAGCCCACGCCCAGCGACAGCCGCAGACCGGTGAAGATGTAGGGCAGCGCCGAGGGCAGCACGAGCCGGCGCACCATCGTCGGGCCGGAGAGCTGCAGCACCTTGCCGACGTTCATCAGGTCCTTGTCGATGGACGACACGCCGACCGCCGTGTTGATCAGAGTCGGCCACAGCGAGCAGAGCGTGACCGTGACGGCCGAGGTCAGGAAGGACTTCTCGAAGGTCGGGTTGTCGCTCGACACGGTGGCGCTGACCACCATGGTGACCAGGGGCAGCCAGGCCAGCGGCGACACCGGCTTGAAGATCTGGATCAGCGGGTTCATCGCCGCGTTGACCGTGCGGGACAGGCCGCAGGCCACGCCCAGCGGCACCGCGATCAGCGCACCCAGCAGGAAGCCGGTGAAGACCGTCTTCAGGCTGGTGACGATCTGGTCGAGATAGGTCGGCTTGCCGGCGTAGGGCCGGGTCTTGACCTCGGCGCTGGGGTCCTTGGCCAGCAGCTCGGCGTTGCGCTTGGCCTGCCGGTCGTAGAAGGCGGCCTCCTTGGCGCGTTCGGCCTGATGGTCGGCGTGGAGGACGCCCACCTGCTCCCACACCTGGGCCGGGCCGGGGATGGCGCCCAGGCTGGTGTTCACCTGCGGGGCCAGCCACGCCCAGGCGGCGAGGAACAGCATCAGGGCGGTCAGCGGCACGCCCATCTGTTGCCACAGCTCCTGCCCCTGCTGGCGCGGGCTGTCCCCGGCGGCCATGCGGAGCAGCGGGCTGAGCCAGCCGAGCCCGACGATCTGCAGGGTGGCGGCGGTGCGGTTGAGCGCGTGGGCGAGGCGGGCCTTGCGCCGGGCGCGCATCGCCTCGGCGGTGGAGAGGGTGGAGGCTTCGGTCACGCTGGTCATGGGGTGATCTTTCTGTTT
>NZ_JAUQTX010000149.1:0-17143 GCF_059803775.1 Azospirillum sp. UFLA03-27
GGACGCGCGCATCCGTCTGGTCCAAGGCTCGCACATCGTGGTGCCGAAGCTGTTCGACCACGATCGTTGCTACATCTTCCAGAACGCCGACAAGCGCATCGTCTTCGCCATCCCCTACGAGCGCGACTTCACACTGATCGGCACCACCGACAATGACTATCAGGGCGATCCGGCGGAGGTCCGCGCGTCGGAGGCGGAGATCGCCTATCTCTGCGCCGCCGCCGGGGACTATTTCGCCAAGCCGGTGACCCCGGCCGACGTGGTGTGGACCTATTCCGGCGTCCGCCCGCTCTACGACGACGGCGCCTCGACGGCGCAGGCGGCGACCCGCGACTACGTGCTGGCGCTCGACGCGCCGGGCGATGGCAAGGCGGCGCTGCTCAACATCTTCGGGGGCAAGATCACCACCTACCGCCGTCTGGCCGACGCGGCGATCGCCAAGCTGGCGCCCTTCCTGCCGAAGCTCGCCCCGGGCGCGTCGGACTGGAGCAGCGCCGGGACCCTGCCGGGCGGCGATTTCCCGGCGGACGGCGTTGCGGCGCTGGTTTCCGAACTGCGCGGGCGGGCGCCCTTCCTGACCCAGCCGCATCTGGAGCGGCTGGCGCGCACCTACGGCACCCGCGCCCGCCGGATCCTCGACAGCGCCGCGCGGCCGGAGGATCTGGGCCGCGACTTCGGCGGGACCCTGACCGAAGCCGAGGTCCGCTACCTGATGACGGAGGAATGGGCGGAGAACGCCGAGGACGTGCTGTGGCGCCGGACCAAGCTGGGGCTGCGGCTGGACGCCGCCCAGGCGCAGGCGCTCGACGCCTTCATGACGGAGGAGCGCAGCCGCAGGGAGAGGGCATCCGACGCTGCCGAATAGTGGGCTGAAAAAAGGGCGACAAGAACCATCTCAATAAAGAAAAAATGAATATTGGGGAGGAAAGCCGGTGGGCTTGGTTCTGGACAAGGTCAGCAGGCATGTCGGCGGCCACGTTCACCTGGAGAACGTGTCGCTGAGCCTGGAGCGCGGGTCGCTGAACGTTCTGCTGGGGCCGACCCTGTCGGGCAAGACGTCGCTGATGCGGCTGATGGCCGGGCTGGACGTGCCCAGCGCCGGGCGCGTGCTGGTCGACGGGGTGGACGTGACGGGGCGGCATGTCCGCGAACGCTCCGTCGCCATGGTCTACCAGCAGTTCATCAACTACCCCTCCCTGACCGTCTACGAAAACATCGCCTCGCCCCTGCGGGTGGCCCGCCGGCCCAAGGAGGAGATCGACCGCAAGGTGCGGGAGGCCGCCCGCCTGCTGAAGCTGGAGCCCTACCTGCAGCGCACGCCGCAGCAGCTCTCCGGCGGCCAGCAGCAGCGCACCGCCATCGCCCGCGCCCTGGTCAAGGAGGCGCAGCTCGTCCTGCTCGACGAGCCGCTGGCCAACCTGGATTACAAGCTGCGCGAGGAGCTGCGGGAGGAGCTGCCGAAGATCTTCGCCGCGACCGGCGCCGTCTTCGTCTACGCGACGACGGAGCCGGCGGAGGCGCTGCTGCTGCGCGGCAACACGGCGACGCTGTGGGAGGGGCGGCTGGCGCAGTTCGGGCGCACCCCGGACGTCTATCGCCGCCCGGCCAACCTGACCAGCGCGCGGGTCTTCTCCGACCCGCCGCTCAACACCATGCGGGTGCACAAGCGCGGCTTGCAGATCGTTCTGGCGACCGGCGAGCACGGGCCGGCCCGCGGCGTTCTGGCGGAGTTGCCGGACGACGACTACACCATCGGCTTCCGCGCCGACCACCTGCACCTGACGCGGCCCCACGCCGACGCGATGTCCCTGAGCGGTGCGGTGGCGGTCAGCGAGATCACCGGCTCGGAGAGCTTCGTCCACATCGACCTGCCGCGCACCGATGGCGGAACCGACCGCTGGGTGGCCGTCACGCGGGGCGTGCTGGAGGTCGAGCCGGGCGAGCGGATCGACTGTTTCATCGACCCGCGGCGGCTGTTCGTGTTCGGCCATGACGGGCGGCTGGCCGCGGCGCCGCCGCTGGTCATGGCGGCGTGACGGGAGGGCGGACGGCATGGCGCGCATCGACCTTCAATCCCTCGGCCACAGCTACACATCCAATCCCAAAGGCGACGACGACTACGCGCTGAAGCCGATGACCCATGTGTGGGAGCAGGGCGGGGCCTACGCGCTGCTCGGGCCGTCGGGCTGCGGCAAGACAACGCTTCTCAACATCATCTCCGGCCTGCTGACCCCCAGCGAGGGGCGGGTGCTGTTCGACGGCAAGGACGTGACGGCGCTGCCGACCGAGGCGCGCAACATCGCCCAGGTGTTCCAGTTCCCCGTCGTCTACGACACCATGACGGTCTACGAGAACCTCGCCTTCCCGCTGCGCAACCGCGGCCTGCGCGGGGCGCCGCTCGACGCGCGGGTGCGGGAGATCGCCGGGCTGCTCGACCTGACGGCCGACCTGAACCGGCGCGGGCGGAACCTGACCGCCGATGCCAAGCAGAAGATTTCGCTGGGGCGCGGGCTGGTCCGTCCGGACGTGGCGGCCATCCTGTTCGACGAGCCGCTGACCGTCATCGACCCCCATCTGAAATGGGAGCTGCGGTCGAAGCTGAAGGCGCTGCACCGCGCGCTCGACCTGACGATGATCTACGTGACCCACGACCAGACGGAGGCGTTGACCTTCGCCGACAAGGTGGTGGTGATGCATGACGGGCGCGTCGTCCAGGTCGGCCGTCCGCAGGAGCTGTTCGAGCGGCCCGCTCACGTCTTCGTCGGCCATTTCATCGGGTCGCCGGGCATGAACGTCCTGCCAGCGGAGGTGTCGGGCCGCGCCGCGCGGGTCGGCGGGCACGTCATCGCGCTGCGCCGCGGCTATCCCGCCCTGAATGGCGGAGCAAAGATCGAGATCGGCGTGCGGCCGGAATTCGCCACGCTCGCGCCCGCCGGGGCCGGCGGCGTGCCGGTGCGGGTACGCCGGCTGGACGATCTGGGGCGCACGCGCATCGCGCGGGTGGAGCTGTCGGGCCTGCCCATGGCGGCGACGGTGCCGGAGGATCTGACGCTGGCGGGAGACGAGGCGTCGCTGCTGCTCGACCCCGCCATGGTGCATGTCTACGCGGACGGAACGCTCGTGGAAGGGGAGGCGGCGTGATGGACAAGCCCGTCAACCAGGGGGCCTGGCTGCTGGTCCTGCCGGTGCTGCTGATCGTCGCCTTCTCGGCCATCCTGCCGCTGATGACGGTGGTCAACTACTCGGTGCAGGACACCTTCGGGAACAATCAGTTCTTCTGGAACGGCATCGGCTGGTACCAGGAGCTTCTCGACCCCTCCACCGACCTCGGCGGACGCTTCTTCGACGCGCTGTGGCGCAACCTGCTGTTCTCGCTGCTGATCCTGCTGATCGAGGTGCCGCTGGGCATCGCCGTGGCGCTGAGCATGCCGCGCCACGGCTGGCGGGTGGCGGCGACGCTGGTGGTGCTGGCGCTGCCGCTGCTGATCCCGTGGAACGTCGTCGGCACCATCTGGCAGATCTTCGCCCGCGAGGACATCGGCCTGCTGGGCTGGGCGGTCAACCGGCTGGGCATTCCCTACAACTACACGGCGGACCCGCTGTCGGCCTGGGTGACCATCGTGACGATGGACGTCTGGCACTGGACCTCGCTGGTGGCGCTGCTCTGCTACGCCGGCCTGCGTTCCATCCCCGACGCCTTCTACCAGGCGGCCCGCATCGACGGGGCCTCGCGCTGGGCGGTGTTCCGCAACATCCAATTGCCGAAGATGCACCGGGTGCTGCTGATCGCCGTGCTGCTGCGTTTCATGGACAGCTTCATGATCTACACCGAGCCCTTCGTGGTGACCGGCGGCGGCCCCGGCAACTCGACCACCTTCGTGTCGATCGACCTTGTGAAGCTGGCGCTGGGGCAGTTCGACCTGGGCAAGGCCGCGGCCCTGTCCATCGTCTACAACCTGATCATCCTGGCGGTCTGCTGGGTCTTCTACACGGTCATGACCCGCATGGACGCGCAACGGAATTAGCAAAGGAAACGGGCCATGCTGCGCGCACGGATCGTCCTCACGCTCTACATCCTGTTCCTGATGCTGCCGATCTACTGGCTCGTGAACATGAGCCTGAAGACGAACACCGAGATCGTCAGTGGCCTGACGCTGTGGCCCCACACTTTGACCTTCGAGAACTACCGGCGGATCTTCACCGATTCGTCCTGGTATTCGGGCTATCTGAACTCGCTGCAATATGTGGCGCTGAACACGGTGCTGTCGATCGCGCTGGCCCTGCCGGCAGCCTACGCCTTCTCGCGCTACCGCTTCGTCGGCGACAAGCATCTGTTCTTCTGGCTGCTGTCCAACCGTATGGCCCCGGCGGCGGTCTTCGCGCTGCCGTTCTTCAACCTCTATTCCGCCATCGGGCTGTTCGACACGCCGCTGGCCGTGGCGCTGGCCCACTGCCTGTTCAACGTGCCGCTGGCGGTGTGGATCCTGGAAGGCTTCATGTCCGGGGTACCGCGGGAGATCGACGAGACCGCCTATCTCGACGGCTACAGCTTTCCGCGTTTCTTCGTGAAGATCTTCATGCCGCTGGTGGCCAGCGGGATCGGCGTCACCGCCTTCTTCTGCTTCATGTTCAGCTGGGTCGAACTGCTGCTGGCGCGCACGCTGACCTCGGTGGACGCCAAGCCCATCGCGGCGACGATGACGCGCACCGTCTCGGCCTCCGGCATGGATTGGGGGCTGCTGGCGGCGGCGGGGGTGCTGACCATCCTGCCCGGCGCGCTGGTGATCTGGTTCGTGCGCAACTACATCGCCAAGGGCTTCGCCCTGGGCCGCGTCTGACGGGAGGGAGGACGCCGCCATGGACACCGTCACCGAACATCTCGCCTGGATGGCCTGGACCTGGCAGACCGGCGCCTTCTTCGCCGTCATCGCCGGGCTGCTGACCCTGCTGACCGTCCTGGCGCTCAACCGGCCGGAGGTGGCGCGCCCCGGCGTTCTGGGCATCACCACGACGCGCGGCGACCGGCTGTTCATCACGCTGCTCGGCAGCGCCTTCATCCACCTCGCCTGGCTGGGGCTGGTGGGCGGGGAGGTGCAGTACGCGACCGCGCTTTCGCTTCTCTACGCCGCGGCGGTCTTCCGCTGGGTGTGACGGCCGGCCTGTGCCGGCCGGAACGGGCCTAAAACAATGGAAACGGGAGGAATAAACGATGCGTACCCTGTATCTCGCCTCCGCATCCGCGGCGGCGCTTCTTCTGTCATCGGCCCCGGCCTTCGCCGACATCGAGGCGGCCAAGCGCTGGATCGACAGCGAGTTCCAGCCTTCGACCCTGTCGAAGGAGGATCAGCTGAAGGAAATGCAGTGGTTCATCGACGCCGCCAAGCCCTTCGCCGGCATGGAGATCAACGTCGTCTCCGAAACCATCACCACCCATGAGTACGAGGCCCGGACGCTCGCTAAGGCCTTCAGCGAGATCACGGGCATCAAGCTGCGCCACGACCTGATCCAGGAAGGCGACGTGGTCGAGAAGATCCAGACTCAGATGCAGTCCGGCAAGAACATCTACGACGCCTGGATCAACGACAGCGACCTGATCGGCACCCATTTCCGCTACAAGCAGGTGGTTCCCCTCACCGACTGGATGGAGGGGGAGGGCAAGGATGTGACCCTGCCGACGCTAGACGTGAACGACTTCATCGGCAAGTCCTTCACCACGGCGCCTGACGGCAAGCTCTACCAGCTCCCCGACCAGCAGTTCGCCAACCTCTACTGGTTCCGCTACGACTGGTTCACCAACCCGGACATCAAGGCGAAGTTCAAGGCCAAGTATGGCTACGATCTGGGCGTCCCGGTCAACTGGTCGGCCTATGAGGACATCGCGGAGTTCTTCACCAACGACGTGAAGGAGATCGACGGCGTCAAGGTCTACGGCCACATGGACTACGGCAAGAAGGACCCGTCGCTGGGCTGGCGCTTCACCGACGCGTGGCTATCGATGGCCGGCAACGGCGACAAGGGCCTGCCCAACGGCAAGCCGGTGGACGAGTGGGGCATCCGCATGGAGGGCTGCCGCCCGGTCGGCTCCTCCGTCGAGCGGGGCGGCGACACCAACGGCCCGGCCGCCGTCTACTCGGTCACCAAATACGTGGAATGGCTGAAGAAATACGCGCCGCCGCAGGCCGCCGGCATGACCTTCTCCGAATCCGGCCCGGTGCCGGCCCAGGGCAACGTCGCGCAGCAGATGTTCTGGTACACCGCCTTCACCGCCGACATGGTGAAGGACGGCCTGCCGGTGGTGAACGCCGACGGCACGCCGAAATGGCGCATGGCCCCGTCGCCCAAGGGCGCCTATTGGAAGGACGGCATGAAGTTGGGCTACCAGGACGCCGGTTCCTGGACTCTGCTGAAATCCACCCCGGTGGACCGCCGCAAGGCGGCGTGGCTCTACGCCCAGTTTACCATGGCGAAGTCGGTCAGCCTGAAGAAGAGCCATGTCGGCCTCACCTTCATCCGGGAAAGCGACATCTGGGACAAGAGCTTCACCGAGCGCGCGCCGAAGCTGGGCGGGCTGGTCGAGTTCTACCGCTCTCCCGCGCGCGTGCAGTGGACGCCGACCGGCGTGAACGTGCCGGATTACCCGAAGCTGGCGCAGCTCTGGTGGCAGAACATCGGCGACGCTTCGTCGGGCGCCAAGACGCCGCAGGCGGCCATGGACGCGCTGGCAGCGGCCCAGGACTCGGTGATGGAACGGCTGGAGCGGTCGGGCGTGCAGGGCGAATGCGGGCCGAAGCTGAACAAGAAGGAGTCGGCGGAGTTCTGGTTCGCCAAGGCCGAGAAGGACGGCACCACCGCGCCGCAGCGCAAGCTGTCCAACGAGAAGCCCAAGGGCGAGACGGTGGACTACGACCAGCTCATCAAGTCCTGGCCGGCCTCGCCGCCGAAGAAGGCCGCGATGGCGCAGTGACGGTATAATAGCCCACAAAATAACCCTCTCCCCTCTGGGGAGAGGGGAGGGTGAGGGGGATGTGCATGGCGGTACGTCCGGCAAAAGCGCAACCCCCTCACCCCAACCCTCTCCCCAGAGGGGAGAGGGAACGAACGAGACCATAGGAAAGACCATGTCTGAAGCCGGCCACGTCCTCGCCATCGATCAGGGCACCACCTCCACCCGCGCCATCGTCTTCGACCGGCGGGGCGTTCCCGCCGGGGTGGCCCGGCGCGAGTTCGCGCAGCATTATCCCGCCGACGGCTGGGTGGAACACGATCCAGAGGATATCTGGCGCGACACCGTGGCGGTGATGCGGGGCGCCGTGGACGAAGCCGGGCTGAGCGCTACGGACATCGCCGCCATCGGCATCACCAACCAGCGCGAAACCACCGTCGTCTGGGATCGCAGCACGGGTGAGCCGGTGCACCGCGCCATCGTCTGGCAGGACCGCCGCACCTCCGACCTCTGCCGCAAGCTGGTGGAGGAGGGCTGCGGGCCGCTGGTGCGGCGCAAGACCGGGCTGCTGATCGATTCCTACTTCTCCGCCACCAAGATCGCCTGGATTCTCGACCATGTCCCCGGCGCGCGGGAGCGGGCGGAGCGGGGCGAGCTTTGTTTCGGCACCATCGACAGCTTCCTGCTGCACCGGCTGACCGGTGGGCGTGTGCACGCCACCGACGCGACCAACGCCTCGCGCAGCATGGTTTTCGACATCCACCGCCAGGACTGGGACGACGAGCTTCTCGCCCTGTTCCGCATCCCCCGCGCCATGATGCCGGAGGTGCTGGACAGCAGCGCCGAGTTCGGCGCGACCGAACCGGACCTGCTGGGCCGCGCCATCCCGATCACCGGCATCGCCGGCGACCAGCAGGCGGCGACCTTCGGTCAGGCCTGCTTCGAGCCGGGCATGGTGAAGTCCACCTACGGCACCGGCTGCTTCGCCCTGCTGAACACCGGCGACGAGCCGGTGGAGTCGCGCTCCAACATGCTGACCACCGTCGCCTATCGGCTAGACGGGCGGACGACCTACGCGTTGGAGGGCTCCATCTTCATCGCCGGGGCGGCCATCAAGTGGCTGCGCGACGGGCTGGGGATCATCACCCACGCCTCCCAGACCGACGACATGGCGACCCGCGTACCGGACAGCCACGGCGTCTATCTGGTGCCGGCCTTCGTGGGCCTGGGCGCCCCCCATTGGGACCCCGAGGCCCGCGCCGCCGTCTTCGGCCTGACGCTGGACGCCGGCCCAGCCCACATCGCCCGCGCCGCGCTGGAGGCCGTGGCCTTCCAGACGCGCGACCTGCGCGACGCCATGGTCTCCGACTGGTCGGCCTCGCACAAGGCGACCTCCGACGCGCTGCGGGTGGACGGCGGCATGGCGGCGAACGACTGGCTGTGCCAGTTCCTGGCCGATGTGCTGGACCTGCCGGTGGAACGCCCGGCGGTGATCGAGACGACCGCGCTGGGCGCTGCCGGGCTGGCCGGGCTGAAGGCGGGGGTCTATCGCGATCAGGCGGCGTTGGCCGGCGCCTGGCGCTGCGACCGCCGGTTCGAGCCGCGAATGGACGCGGCCAAGCGCGTCCGCCTGTACGAGGGATGGCTGGACGCCGTGCGCCGCGTGCGCCGCGAACGCTGAGGGATAGGGGCCATGACTCTGTTGGGCGAGGATCTGCGCGGCAAGCGCGTGCTGGTGACCGGAAGCAGCCGGGGCATCGGGGCGGCGGTGGGCACCGCCTTCGCCAGCCTGGGCGCGCGGGTGGCGCTCCACGGGTCGGGCGGCAGCGATGCCGCGGCGAGGCTGGCGCTCGCCCTCACGGCGGGCGGGACGGAGGTCTACGCCGTCACGGGCGACTTCCGCAACCCGCGCGCCGTGGAGTCGGCGGTGGACGCGGCGGTGCAGGCGCTGGGCGGGCTGGACATCCTCGTCAACAACGCCGGCACCATGGTCGGGCGGGTGCCGCTGGAGCGGATCGGCGACGATTTCCTGGACGAGGTGATCGACCTCAACCTGCGTTCCGTCGTCGTGGCCTGCCGGCGCGCCCTGCCGGCCCTGCGCGCCTCCGGGGGCGGGGCCATCGTCAACACCGTCTCCATCTCGGCCCGCACCGGGGGCAGCCCCGGTTCCTCGATCTACAGCGCGTCGAAGGCCTTTGTCTCGACCTTCACCCGCTCCCTGGCGGCGGAGCTGGCGCCGGACCGTATCCGCGTCAACGCCGTCTCGCCCGGCACCATCGACACCGACTTCCACCAGCGCTACTCCTCGCCGGAGAAGCTGGCGGCGACGGCGGCGCGCATCCCGCTGGGCCGGCTGGGCACGGCGGAGGACTGCGTCGGCGCCTATCTGTTTCTGGCCTCGGAGGCGCTCAGCGGCTACATCACCGGTCAGGTGATCGAGGTGAACGGCGGCCAACTCATGGCGTGAGCGGCTCCGGTTGGCCAAGCCGGTCCAGGACGAAGCGCAGCCGCTCCGCCACCGGCGCCTTGGGCAGTTCGACCAGCTCGTAACCCAGCCCGCCGTAGGTCTCGACCATGGCGTCGTGGGTCGCCACGGCTTCGGCCAGTGTCTGCAGGCGCTCGGTGTCCGGCCCGAAAATCTCCGGCCAGGGCGGCGCTATGAAGACGGTTCGGTGATAGCGGAAGCGGCGGGCCGCTGTTTCCAGATGCGCGGGCACCGGACGCTTCATCAGGCGCAGATAGCCGATGACGTCCGGGATGCCGCGGTCGAAGAAGACCGTTCCCGCCTGCTCCCGCGCGAGGCGGAGGGAGCGCACTTCCCAGCACAGCATCAGCTCCGCGAAGGCCGACGGGTCGATCCAGGGCAGCGCCGGCCCGCCGATGGACATCTGGTCCTGGATGATGGCGCGGCCCGCCTCCACGCTGTGGGCGTGGCCTTCGCTGGCCAGCGCGTCGATCAGGGTGCTCTTTCCGGAGCCCGGGCCACCCGTGACGACGACGAAGCGGCGCGCGTCTTCGCTCATGGGACGTCTTCCTGTGTTGTTGGTACAGTCGCCGTGGAAAGGACGAATCATGCCGCCCAAACGCCTCCTCGTCGTCGCCCACTGCCCGTCGCCCAACACGCGGGCGTTGCTGGACGCCGTGCTGCGCGGGGCGCGGTCGCCGGAGGTGCAGGGGGTGGAGGTGGTGGCGAAACCACCGCTGGAGGCCGGGCCGGAGGACGTGCTGGAGTCGCAGGGCGTGATCCTCGGAACGACTGAGAATCTGGGGTACATGAGCGGGGCGCTCAAGGATTTCTTCGACCGCAGCTATTACCCCTGCCTGGAGCGCACGCAGGGGCTGCCCTACGCGCTGTTCGTCCGGGCGGGCCATGACGGGACGGGGACCTGCCGCGCCGTCGCCTCCATCGCGACGGGGCTGCGCTGGCGTCCGGTGCAGGAACCGCTGGTCTGCCGCGGCCCGTACCGCGACGATTTCGCCGCCTCCTGTGCGGAGCTGGGGCTGCTGATGGCCGCCGGGCTGGAGGCGGGGATTTTCTGATGGCCTATGCCCGGTGGGGTGGCATCTATCGGGAGTGCTATTGACGACACCCCCCATTCATACAGTCTCCTACGTGCAACGAAACAGCGTCACGCCCGATGACGCGTGCATAAGGAGGGGCCGATGGAGAGCAGCAAGGGCCGGCCGGTCTGGCGCGGCGAGGTCAAACAGGTCGGGACCATCACGGTCACCGACGACACGACCGGAAAAACCGTCAAGCTGCCGCTGCTGGAAGGCGAAACCGGCCCGCGCGCCATCGACGTGCGCAAGCTCTACGCGGAAACCGGCTATTTCACCTTCGATCCCGGCTTCACCTCCACGGCGAGCTGCGAGTCGGCGATCACCTACATCGACGGCGACGAAGGCATCCTCCTGCACCGCGGCTACGCCATCCAGTATCTGGCGGAGAACTGTGATTATCTGGAGGTCTGCCACCTCCTGCTGCGCGGCGAGCTGCCGAATCCGCAGCAGAAGGAGGATTTCGAGCGCACCATCACCTACCACACCATGGTGCACGAGCAGTTGAGCCGCTTCTACAGCGGGTTCCGCCGCGACGCTCACCCCATGGCGGTGATGTGCGGCGTGACCGGCGCGCTGTCGGCCTTCTACCACGACTCGACGGACATCCTCGACCCGCGCCAGCGGATGATCGCCGCGCACCGGCTGATCGCCAAGATGCCGACTATGGCCGCCATGGCCTACAAATACTCGGTCGGCCAGCCCTTCATGTATCCGCGCAACGACCTCAGCTACGCGGAAAACTTTCTCTACATGACCTTCGGGACGCCGTGCGAGACCTGGAAAGTCGATCCGGTCCTGGCCCGCGCCATGGACAAGATCTTCATCCTGCACGCCGACCACGAGCAGAACGCCTCGACCTCCACCGTGCGTCTGGCCGGCTCGTCGCACGCCAATCCCTTCGCCTGCATCGCCTCGGGCATCGCGGCGCTGTGGGGTCCGGCCCACGGCGGCGCCAATGAGGCCGTGCTGCTGATGCTGGAGGAGATCGGCACGGTCGAGCGCATCCCCGAATTCATCAAGCGCGCCAAGGACAAGAACGATCCCTTCCGCCTGATGGGCTTCGGGCACCGGGTCTACAAGAACTACGACCCGCGCGCCAAGATCATGCGCCAGACCTGCTACGAGGTTCTGGACGTGCTGGGCATCAAGGACGAACCGCACCTCGCCATCGCGATGGAGCTGGAGAAGATCGCGCTGGAGGACCCCTACTTCGTCGAGAAGAAGCTGTATCCCAACGTCGACTTCTACTCGGGCATCATCCTGAAGGCGATGGGCTTCCCGACCAGTATGTTCACCGTGCTGTTCGCGCTGGCCCGCACCGTCGGCTGGATTTCCCAGTGGCAGGAGATGATCGAGGACCCGCAGCAGAAGATCGGGCGCCCCCGTCAGCTCTACACCGGCAATCCGGGCCGCGCCTTCGTTCCGCTGAACAAGCGCGGCTGACGGAACGCCGGTCCCTTATCCCACGGCGATGCGGTAGCTCAGCTCCCGCATCGCTCCGGGGGCGAGATGCAGCAGCCCCGGCTTGTCCGCGAACTCCCCGTCGAAATCCGCCGGGGAGGCGTGGCCGTGCCAGGGCTCGATGCACAGGAAGGGCGCGCCGGTTGGCTTCGACCAGATGCCCAGTTCCCGGAACCCCTCCCAGGACATGGTAAGGGTCGGGGTGCCGGGCGCGCCGTAGCGGACGGAACGGCTGGCTGGCCGGTCGAGGATCACCGCGTCCCGCGTGAACAAACCCTCGCTCAGCGGCAGGCGGCGTCCCTCGATGGGCGTCGGCTCCGGATGGGGCGACAGCAGGCCGCCATCGACGCGGCGGATCGGTTCGGGCTCGTCGGTTTCGAACAGAAGCTCGTGCGCCTCCTTTGGAACGTTGTCCTGCAACGGCCAGAGAAAGGCCGGATGCACGCCGAGCGAGGCAGGCATCGTCTCATCGCCCGGATTGGTGATGCGGTGGCGGATGGTCAGCCCTTCCGCGTCCAGCTCGAAGATCAGCTCCAAACGGAAGGCGAAGGGATACAGCGCACGGGTCTGCGCGTCGTCGGACAGCGACAGGCGGCAGAGGGTGGCGGTGTGTTCCCCCCAGGCGAAGCGGCGGTCGCGGGCGAAGCCGTGCTGGGTCATGCGGTAGGTCCGGCCGCCGTGGCGCAGCGTGTCGTCCTTCAGCCGGCCGACGATCGGGAACAGCACCGGCGCGTGGCGCGGCCACTCCGGACCGGCCTGCCAGAGCAGTTCCCGCCCGTCGAGGGTCAGGGAGCACAGCTCCGCCCCATCGGCCTTGATCGCGGCGCCGAGGCGTCCGTTGCTGAGCGTGTGCCGGTCCATGGGGCTGTGTCCTTTGTGAAGATCAGTGGGGCGGATAGACCGCGGTGATGCCTTCGATGATCGTCTGGGCGGCCAGCGCCGCCAGGACAATGCCCAGAACACGGCTGACCGTGTGGATCACCGTGCGGCCGAGCAGCTTGTTCACCAAATCGGCAACGACCAGCAGCGCCATGACGCTGCCCACGGCGACCGCGGCGGCGCCCAGCACCATGCCCTGGCCGCCCAGAGTCGCGCCGTAGCGGTCCATCAGCAACAGCGTGGAGGTGATGGCGCCCGGCCCGGCGATCAACGGAATCGCCAGCGGGAAGACGGCGAGATCGTGGGCCTCCTCCTCCGTCCGGGCGTCGTCGGCGGTGCGCTCCTTGCGCTCGGCCCGGCGTTGGAACAGCATTTCGAAGGCGATCCAGAACAGCAGCGCACCGCCGGCGATGCGGAAGGCCGGCATGCCGATCGACAGGGCATTCAACACCAGCTCGCCCAGATAGGCGAAGAAGACGATGATGGCGAAGCTGATCAGCGGACCGCGCAGGGCGATGGTGCGCTTGCGCCGGCTGTCGAAGCCGCGGGTGAGGCCGAGATAGATCGGAACCAGCCCGATCGGATCGACCACGACGAGAAACACCACGAGCGCGCTGATGAAATCTTCCACGGACGGAACCCCGGACGGCATGACCCTGTTGACCCACCTTCTGTTAGCAAAGCCACCGCGGGCGGCCAAGGGGAGGCGCGCCGGGACCGGCGTTAAAAAAACGGTGAATGTGAACTGCAATCCATGCTGGCGCGTGGCGTGCCGGTGGCTATAATCGTTTCACAATTCAAATTTTCTCCCCTCCCGGAGCACAGGCGTTGAGCAAGACCGTAATCGTCGTGGACGACAGCAAGCTGTCCCGCATGCATGTCCGCGGCATAATACTTCGGAACAAGCCGGATTGGACGGTCATCGAGGCGGCGAACAGCGCTGAGCTTTATGGAAAACTCGACGAAAGTGATATCCATATCGCCATAATCGACTTCAATATGCCCGGCGACAACGGCCTGGAGGCCGCCGCCCGACTGCTGCAGGCGAAGCCGGACATCCGTGTCGCCATCATCACGGCCAACGCCCAGGATTCGGTGGTGTCCGGCATCCGCGCACTGGGCGCCGCCTTCATGCCCAAGCCGCTGGAGGAGGAGCAGATGGCCCGCTTCCTGGCCGCCGCCAGCCTGCCGCGCCGTCCTTTGTCCAGCGATGCAGCCGGCGGGGACGCCGGTTGACCGGCACGGTCCGGCCGGCGCGCGCCGATGGACCCGACCCCTATGGGCATTGACCCAGGCGGCGCTGGCCCGGCCGGCATTGACCCAAACGGCTTTGGTCTGGACGAGCTGGAACGCGACGCGCTGACGGAGCTGGGCAACATCGGCGTCGCCCGGGCGTCCACGGCGCTCAGCCGGATGATCGGCGGGCCGGTGGAGATTTCCGTGCCGATGGTCAGCCTCGTCCCCGGCGACCGGGTGTGCGGCCTGCTTCGGTCGGCGATGCCGGGGGAGCTGATCGCGGTGACGGAGTGCCTGTCCGGCGCCTTCCTCGGTTCGGCCATCCTGCTGATGCCGGAACGCAGCGGCCTGCCGCTGGCCGCGGCCGCGCTGCCGCCCGGCGTCCCCAAGGAGGACGCGGCGGAGCTGGTGGAGGAGGCACTGGCCGAGGTCGGCAACATCGTGCTGAACAGCTGCCTGTCCTCCATGGGGAATCTGCTGGGCGTCGCGGTCGGCACCACCCTGCCGCAGGTCTTGCGCGGCGTGGGGGACGATCTCCTGGAGCGCTGCGGCGTCGCCCTGACGGCGGAGGCGCAGGCCATCCTGCTCCACGTCACCTTCCGCACACCGCCCCACGATGTCGAGGGGACCGTCGTCCTGGCGCTCGACGCTGGATCGGCGGTGGAGTTGAAGTCGGCCATCGGGCGCTACATCGGCCGGGTGCTGGCCTGAGGGCGGGCAACAACCGGCAATCATCACACGCCAATCAACACGAGTCCCCGATAGGGAAACACGGGCTCACGGGGTAGGGGGTTTGGATCATGGCCTTGGTCAAGAAGAAGCGGATCGACACGGCGAGCGCCTCCCGCGACGCGGACACCGGCGAGGACGCGGTGGCGCTTCCCAATGACGCCGGTCTTCCCGGTCCGCCCGACAACGCCCTCTCGACCCGTCGCGCGGCGGAGGTGCGACGGCGCGCCCGCGCCGGAAACCGGCGGCGCAAGGCGGCGGAGGGCATCGCCGCCGCGTCGAACGAGCTTGCCAGCGGCGTGACCCAGGCCGCTGCCGCCGCCGAGGAACTGCGCAAGGCGATGGAGCAGGTGGCCGCCGGCGCGGAGGAGGCGGCGAGCGCCACCCAGCAGTCGCAGCGGATGATCGACCGCAGCGCCAGCCTGATCGGGCGGGCGCGCGGCAACGCCGAAGCCTCGCTGTCGCGGATCGAGGCGCTGCAGGCGCTGATGAAGGATGTCAGCGCCCAGATCCTCACCTCCGTCGATGGCCTGGTCCGCGCCGCCGCGCGGCAGGAGGCCGCCGTCGCGCTGGTTCGTGACCTGGAGCGGCAGGCGGCGGAGATCGGCGCCATCGTCGAAGGGGTGGCGGTCATGGCCGACCAGACCAACCTCCTGGCGCTGAACGCCGCCATCGAGGCCGCCCGTGCGGGTGACGCCGGGCGCGGCTTCGCCGTCGTGGCCGACGAGGTGCAGGCCCTGGCCGAGCGCTCCGAACGCTCCGCCAACGAGATCAACCGCATGGTCGCGGAGATCCAGAAGGCGGTGAGCGCCATCGCGGAGAGCATCGTGGCCGGCGCCGACGCGTCCAAGACCGAGGTGGAGCGGGGGCGCCAGATCGCCACCCAGCTCGACCGGGTGCGTGACGGCATGGGTGACATTGCCCGCGGCTCCCAGGAGACCATCAAGGCCGCGTTGGAGGCCGATTCGGCCGGACGTGAGGCGCAGCGCGGTGCCGAAAGCGTCGCCTCCGCCGCGGAGGAGCAGGCGGCGGCGAGCGAGGAGGCGCTGAAGACGGTCGGCGAGCAGGCCAAGGCGCTCGCCCAGAGCGAGCAGGCCGCCGGCCAGCTGTCCGACCTCGCCGACGAGCTGACCGGCAGCACCGACGTCCATCGCGCCGCCGGTGATCTCGCCTCCGCCGCCGAGCAGCTCTCCGCCGCCATCGAGGAGATCAACCGCGCCGCTGCCCAGATCATGGCGGCGATCACCCAGATCTCCCGCGGCGCCCAGGCTCAGGGGGCGGCGACCCACCAGTCGAGCAGCGCCATCGCGGAGATCGAGGCCAGCGCTCGGCTCAGCCACAGCCGCGCCGAGGATGCGCTTCAGCGCTGCGTCGGGCTGGAGGCGCTGCTGTCCGAGACGCAGGACATGGTGGGCGCCCTGACCGCCGGGGTGGGTGAGGCGGTGGCCGCCAGCCGCCGCACGGTGGAGCGGATCGGCGCCATGGAGCAGATCGGGCGGCGCATCGACAAGGTGGTCGACGCGATCTCGATCATCGCCATCCAGACCGGCATGCTGGCGGTCAGCGGCTCCATCGAGGCGGCGCGGGCCGGGGAGTTCGGGCGCGGCTTCACCGTCGTCAGCAACGACATCCGCAACCTCGCCCGCGACAGCTCGGAGAATGTGGAGCGGGTGAAGGACATCGTCCACGCCATCCAGGATCAGATCGGGCGCGTCCGCCGCGACATCGAGGACATCGGGACCGAGACGGCCCGCCAGTCCCTGCGCCACCAGGAATTTGCCGGCAGCCTCGCCGCGGCCATCGCCGACCTGCGCACCGTGACCTCCGGCAGCCGCGAGATTGTCGAGAACGCCGGCGAGGTGCAACGCGCCGTGGCGGAGGCGCAGAAGGGTGTGGAGCAGGTCGCCGTGGCGGCCAACCAGGCCAACCGCTCCGCCAACGAGGCGGCCAAGGCCGCGCGGGAGCAGGCCAAGGGCGCCGAGGAACTGGCCGCCGCCATCGAGGAGATCGCCGCCATGGCCGAAGAACTGCAAGGGGCCGGCTGACCGGCCGGCGGGGAGACGACCCATGGCCGCGATCATCCGCCGCGACGGCGCGCGTTCCTTCGTCCTCTTCACGGTCGGCGGCATGGGGCTGGCCCTGCCGCTCGACAGCGTGCTGGAGATCCTGCGCCCGCCCGCGCTTGTGCCCATCCCGTTGGGACCGCCCAGCCTGGAAGGGCTGGCCCGGCGGCACGGCGCCGTGTTGCCAGTCATCGGGCTGCGCCGGATCCTGGGCCTTGATGGGGCCGGGGCCTGTCTCTTATACACATCTCCGAGCCCACGAGACTATAAC
>NZ_JAUQTX010000014.1:0-45617 GCF_059803775.1 Azospirillum sp. UFLA03-27
CCCTGACCCTCCCCCGCCCAGCGGGGGAGGGTCAGGGTGGGGGCAAGACTCTCCCACACCACGCACTCCCCCACGGCACCGGACCCCTGCGCCATGACCGTCTCCGCCGTCCCATCCGAAGCGTCCAGCGCGTCCGCGGCACCGCGGGGCAGCGGGGTGCGCCGTTCCGTGCTGCGCCGGGTCGCCCCCTATCTCCAGGCCGGGCCGCTGGCGCTGACGCTGCTGGTCTTCCTGCTGATCCCCATCCTGACCATCGTCGCGGTCAGCTTCTGGGACTACGACAGCATCCGCATCTACCCGGACTTCGTGCTGACCAACTACGAGGAGCTGCTGACCTCCCCGGTCACCTGGAAGACCTACCTGAACACGGTGAAGTTCGCGGCGCTGACCTGGGTCATCACGCTGCTGATCGGCTTCACGGTGGCCTATTTCCTGGCCTTCCACGTCCAGTCCACGACCTGGCAGATGGTGCTGTTCCTGGTCTGCACGATCCCCTTCTGGACCTCCAACATCATCCGCATGATCTCGTGGATTCCCTTCCTCGGGCGCAACGGACTGCTGAATTCCGGGCTGATCTCCGCCGGGCTGATCGACCAGCCGCTGGAGTTCCTGCTGTTCTCGGACTTCGCGGTGGTGCTGGCCTTCGTGCACCTCTACGCGCTGTTCATGGTGGTGCCGATCTTCAATTCGATGATGCGCATCGACCGCGCCCTGGTCGAGGCGGCGCGCGACGGCGGCGCCAGCGCGGCGCAGGTGGTGTGGAACGTCATCCTGCCGCTGGCCAAGCCGGGCATCGCCATCGGCTCGATCTTCGTGGTCACGCTGGTGATGGGCGACTTCATCACCGTGCGCCTGATGAGCGGCGGGCAGAGCGCCTCCATCGGGCTGATGATCGCCAACGAGATTTCGCTGCTCCAGTACCCCGCCGCCGCCGCGAACGCGGTCGTGCTGCTGGCCGTCGTCCTCATCATGGTCGTGGCGATGCTGCGCATCGTCGACATCCGCAAGGAGCTGTAAGCGATGACCGGCACCGGCACCCGGCGCGGCCTGTCCTTCTACCTGCTCGCCGCCTTCTTCGGGCTGTTCGTCCTGTTCCTCTACGGGCCGATCGCCACCATCACCATCCTGTCCTTCCAAGGGCCGGAGGGTGGGTTGACCTTCCCGATGAACGGCGTCTCCCTCCACTGGTTCAGGAACCTGTTCGAGCAGCAGGCGGTCGGCGATTTCGGCGGCTCCTTCCGCCGCTCCATCGCGCTGGGGCTGACGGTGATGGTGCTGACGGTGCTGTTCTCGCTGCTCGCCGGCTTCGCCTTCCGCCGCCGTTTCCTGGGCAGCGGGGCGCTGTTCTATCTGGCGGTGGCGAGCCTGATCGTGCCGTCGATCCTGGTCAGCCTGGGCATCGGCCTGCTCTTCAACATCCTGGGGATCGAGCCGACCTGGTACGGCTCGGCGCTCGGCGCGCATCTCACCTGGACGCTGCCCTTCGGCCTGCTGATCGTCTTCGCCATCTTCAACCGCTTCAACCCGGCCTACGAGGAGGCGGCGCGCGACCTCGGCGCCACGCCCTGGCAGACGGTGCGCCATGTGGTTCTGCCCATCCTGCTGCCCAGCCTGATCGGCGTCGGGCTGTTCGGCTTCACCCTGTCCTACGACGAGTTCGCGCGCACGCTGATGACCGCGGGGTCCTTCAACACGCTGCCGCTGGAGATCTACGGCATGACCACCAACGTCACGACGCCGGTGCTCTACGCGCTGGGCACGCTCACGACGCTGTTCTCCTTCGCCGTCATCGGTCTGTTCCTGGCCGGGGTGATGATCCTGCGCCGCCGCCGGCTGCGGCGGACCGGCGCCGCCGCTTGAGACGCAGAGAGCCAACCATGCGCATCCTGGTCGTCAACCCGAACACCACCGCCTCGATGACCGAGAAGGCCGGGGATGCCGCCCGCGCCGTCGCCGCGCGGGGGACGGAGATCGTCGCCGCCAACCCCGCTATGGGTCCCGCCAGCATTGAGGGCTATTACGACGAGGCGCTCGCCGTTCCCGGCCTGCTGGAGGTGATCGCCGCCCACGGGCGCGCCGCACCCGGCATCGACGGCGTGGTGATCGCCTGCTTCGACGATGTCGGGCTGGACGCCGCGCGCTGCCTGTCCGCCGTCCCGGTGGTCGGCATCTGCGAGGCGGCGATGAAGACCGCCACCTTGCTCGGCGGGCGGTTCAGCGTGGTCACCACCATGCAGCGCTCCGTCCCGGCGCTGGAGCATCTGGCGGAGCGCTACGGTGTCTCCGGACGCTGCCGGGTGCGCGCCGCCGGGGTGCCGGTGCTGGCGCTGGAGGACCCGGCGTCGGGCGCCGTGGAGCGGGTGCGCGACACCATCCGCCGGGCCATCGCGGAGGATGGGGCGGAAAGCGTCGTTCTGGGCTGCGCCGGCATGGCCGATCTGGCGCGCGCCCTGACCGCCGAGATGGGCGTGCCGGTGGTGGACGGCGTCACCGCCGCGGTGAAGCTGGTGGAGGGATTGGCCGTGCTGGGCTTGCGCACCGGCAAGACCGGCGGTTACGCTTTCCCCCTGCCCAAACCCTACGCCGGGGAGATGGCGCGCTTCGCCCCCGCCCCGCAGCCCTGAACCGGAGGGACGCCATGGAAGGCTACCGCGTGCGCGTGATGAGCCGGGCCGAGTTGGATCTGGCAGTGGAATGGGCGCGGGCGGAGGGCTGGAACCCCGGCTTGCACGACGCCGGGGCCTTCCACGCCGTGGACCCCGAAGGATTCCTGATCGGGGAGCTGGACGGCGAGCCGGCGGCCTGCCTCTCCGTCGTCCGCTATCCCGAGAACTTCGGCTTCCTCGGCTTCTACATCGTGCGGCCCGGGATGCGCGGGCGCGGCCTCGGCTGGGACCTCTGGCAAGCCGGGCTGAGGCATCTGGAGGGCTGCACCGTCGGGCTGGACGGGGTGGTGGCGCAGCAGGACAATTACCGCAAGTCCGGCTTCGCGCTGGCCTACCGCAACATCCGTTACGGCGGCGCGCCGCCCGCCGGGACCTCCTCCGCCGCGGCGCTGGTGGACGCGCGGACGGTGCCCTTCGACCGGTTGCTGGACTGGGACCGCGCGCTGTTCCCGGCGCCGCGCGCCGGCTTCCTGTCCAACTGGATCGCCCTGCCCGGCGCCTCCGCGCTGGCCGCCGTGGTCGACGGGGAATTGCGGGGCTTCGGGGTGATCCGCCCCTGCCACAGCGGCAGCAAGATCGGCCCGCTCTACGCCGCCGACCGCGGCACGGCGCGCGATCTCGCTCTGGCGCTCGCCGCCACGGCGGGCGACGGCCCGATCTTTCTCGACGTTCCGGAGGTCAACCGCGACGCCGTCCTGCTGGCGGAGGAGTTGGGACTGAGCCCGCAGTTCGAAACCGCCCGCATGTATCTCGGCCCCGCCCCGGCCATCGACACCGCGCGTCTGTTCGGCGTGACGACCTTCGAACTGGGGTGAAGACGGGCAAAGCGTCACCGTAACAGTCCGTTACCAAACAGGGGGCCGCCGGACACACGCCGGCAACAGGGCGCGCGCAGCATCGGGGCATCGGGATCACGATCCCGGCCTGACGAGAAGAGGGACACCCCCATGTCGCGCACCCTGATCGCCGCCATGACCACCGCCCTGACCGCCGCCACCATGCTGGTCGGCCTGGGCACCCAGGACGCCTCCGCCGCTGGCTGGGGACCGGATCATCGCGAATCGCCGCGGATGGAGCGGGACCATCGCGGCCCCGATTTGCACCGCCCCGAATCCCATCGCCCGCCGCCGCCGGTCCACCGCGCGGCACGATACTGGAAACCCGGCGACCGCCTGCCCACCGCCTACGCGTCGCGGCGCCACGTCATTGCTGCGCCCGCCGCTTATCATCTGCACCGGCCGCCGCGCGGCCATCACTGGGTCCGCGCCGGGTCGGACGCCGTTCTGGTGGCGTCGAGATCGGGAATCATGGTTCGGATCGTCCCCGGCCTGTTCCGCTGAGAACATCCCCTTCCTTCATGGACGCGACCTGGCCGGGCGGTCTACTCTCCCCCGAGTTGCACCGCCCTTCCCCGCGATGCCCGCTCCTCAAGATGGACGCTTCATGACGGACAGCCGCAGCCTCCGGCCCTCGCTCACCGATGTCCTGACCCTGCACAACGACGGCCGCGGCGACGAGGCGGAGCGGACATACCGCCAGATCCTGAGGCGTGAGCCGCGCAACCCCGACGCCTGGCATCTGCTGGGCGTGCTGCAGTCCGAACGGGGCGATCACGACGCCGGCATCGCCAGCATCCGCACCGCCCTGTCCATCCGGGAAGCGCTGGAGTACCATCTAAATCTCGGCTCCGCCCTGTTGGACTCGGGCCGTGTGGATGAGTCCCTGGACGCCCTGATGGCGGCGTTGCGCCTCGGGCCGAACCGGGCGGACATCCATTTTCGGCTGGGCAACCTGTTTCGCCTGCAGCGGCGGCCCAACGAAAGCGTCGCCGCCTACCGCCAGGCCATCGCGCTCCAGCCCGGCTTCGTGGAGGCGCTGAACAACCTCGGCTCCCTGTTCCTGGAGGTCGGGCAGACCGACGCCGCCGTCGCCGCCTTCACCGACGCCATCCAGGCGGCGCCGGCCAACGCCCAGTCCCACGGCAACCTCGGCTACGCGCTGGACCTGCAGGACCGGTTGGGCGAGGCGGCGGCGGCTCACCGCGTCGCCCTGGCCTTCCGGCCCGATTTCGCCCTGGCCTGGTCCAACCTCGGCAACGTCCTGAAGGGGCAAGGGCATCTGGAGCAGGCCATCGCGGCCTACCGCTCAGCGCTGACGCACCGTCCCGATTTCCCGATGGCGCACAGCAACGTTCTGATGGCCCAGCATTACTTGCCGGAGTGCGGAAACGCCGACTTCCTCGCCGCCGCACGCGACTGGGCCGAACGAAGCGGCGGGGGATTCCCGGTTGCCGCTCCGGTCGTCCGCGACGACCAGCCCCGTCCGCTGCGCATCGGCTACGTCTCCAGCGACTTCAACAGCCATCCCGTCGGCTATTTCCTGGAAAGCGTGCTGAGGGCGCACGACCGCAAGGCGGTCACCGCCTTCGGCTACGCCAACAACGGCCGGACCGACGATGTGACGGAGAGCCTTCGCGCCGCCGCCGACGGATGGCGCGCGATCGTCGGGATGGGCGACGCGGCGGTGGCCGACCTGATCCGGCGGGACGGCATCGACATCCTCGTCGACCTGTCCGGCCACACCGGGAACAACCGCCTGACCCTGTTCGCCCGGCGGCCCGCCCCCGTCCAAGTGAGCTGGCTGGGTTACTTCGGGACGACCGGCCTGCCGGCCATGGACTGGATCATCGCCGACCGCCACGTCCTTCCGCCAGGGGAGGAGCGGTTCTTCACCGAGAAGGTCTGGCGCCTTCCCGAGAGTTATCTGTGCTTCACCCCGCCGGCGGAAGAGGTGGCGGTCGGGCCGCTTCCGGCTCTCGGCGGCGGATCGGTCACGCTCGGCGCCTTCCACAACCGGGCCAAGATCACCCGTCCGACCGTCGCGCTGTGGGCGCAGGTCCTGACCGCGCTGCCGCAAGCCCGCCTGCTCCTGAAATCGCGGGAGTTCGGCGATTACGGCGTGCGGCAGAGCCTGCGCGACCAGTTCGCCGCGCACGGCATCGCGCCGAATCGCCTGCGCATGGAAGGGAAAACGCCGCGGGCGGACTATCTCAACAGCCTCAACCGCATCGACCTCGCGCTGTCCCCCTTCCCCTTCGGCGGCGGTACGACGACGGCCGAGAGCCTGTGGATGGGCGTGCCGGTGGTGACCCTGCGCGGCGACCGCTGGGCGGGGCGGATCGGGGTCAGCTTCCTGGAAACGCTGGGCCTCGCCGAGCAATTGGTGGCGGACAGCCCGGAGGACTACGTCGCCAAGACCGTTGCCCTCGTCGGCGACCTTGGGGCGCTGGCCGCCCTGCGCGCCAGCCTGAGGGAATCCATGCGTCAATCACCTTTGTGCGACGCGTCGGCCTTCGCCCGGTCGCTGGAGGATGCCTATCAGTCGATGTGGCGCGAACCGTAAGGGGGCCGCGGGCGTGCCAAAGGAAGTCCTTCCGATACGCCCTGGCACAACGGCGCCGAACATGCGTTGAAAGGACCGACGACGCAGCGGAAGCGAGGCCGAGACGCCGATGATGAAGGATCCCAAACAGATCGCCCGGGTTGCCCTGCAATCGGCCCGCGTCAATGTAGAGGTCTACGAGGCCTGCGGCCTGATCGACACGCCGTCGGCCCACGGCCTGCGCTACAAGATCGCCGTGCAGGCCAGCGATGTGAACGGCGACGAATGCCGTTTCCCCTCCTGCGCCTGCCCCTGGCCGGACTGTTCCCGCCAAGCGGAGGCCGGAGCGGCGGACGATCAGCCCAGCGGGCCGACCGTCTCCACGTAACGCTCCATGGCGGCGACGCCCTCTTCGGTCAGTTCGATGAAGACGCGGCGGCCGTCCTTGTCGTCGGCGATGCGCCGGACCAGCCCGCGGTCGTGCAGGTCGGTGATGCGGCGCAGCGCCGTGGTCTGAGCCACGCCGGACGCGATGCACAGCGACGACACGGAAATCCGCCGGCCCTGGAGATGATTGATCATCAGATCCAGCAGCATGTCCCAGCAGGGGTCCTCGAACAGGCCCTTGGGAAAGAACTTCTCGCGGGCGGCACGTTTGCGACGGATGGCCGTCAGGATGCCCAGGCTGTCCGGCGCACCGCCTTCCGGCACCGGTTCGCAAACGATTTGAGCCGCGCTCGTCATCGCCGCAGGAGAGGTTGCTGGTGCGGTCGCCGCGCGATGAGCCGCGACGAAGGGCATCACGCGGGCCGCCGCAGCCTCTCCGCGCAAGGCGCGCACCGTCTCGACCAGCGCCAGCCCGTGGCGATAAGCCTGCTCCAGCGCGTCGTCATGGCTGCCCATCGACACCGGCGGCCGATCCGGGACCGACGATGCGATCCCCTCCCCACCGCTGAGGACACGGGCGAGCGCGCGCTCGATCTGCGTCTCATCCTCTGGGTCGGTCACCACGTCGGCGGCGTCGAGCCGCAAGGCGCGCACCACGTCGTCCGCCTCGGGGTTGCGGGCGAAGAGGATGCAGGCGAGGCCGCGGTGGGTGCGGTGCAGCCGCTCCATCAGCGCCAGCCCGTCGAACCAGGGCGACCCGCCGTCCACGAAGACGACGCCGACGCTGCGGTCCACGTCGAGCAGGCCCAGAGCCGAGATCACGTCGCGCGTGTCCTGCACCCGGTGGCCGAGCCGCAGGGCGCAGTCGCGGATCCCGGCGATGGCCGCGCTGTCGTTGCCGATGATCAGAATGGAAGGCGCCGCCGCACAATTCGGTGCTGAGTAGCCCGCTGCCGTTTGACTGGCCGCCGTTTGACCAGCCGTCAAGTGACCAGTCAGCGTGAAGCGCTCCGCCGAACGCGAAACCAGGGACCGTTGCATGCCGCTCTCACCCGCATCAGATCGCGCGCCGGTTGACCGGCGGCTGTGTCAGGCCCGGCGCGGCGACCCGTTGCGGCGGAACTCTCCGCCACCTCCAGGTACCCGCTTGGAACCGTCAATCATTCGTTGGGTGATGTATAGCATTACCCCGTTCGAACGCGTATCAACGGCCGTTGATACTTTTCTGCCGGAGTAACGTGCGGTTTATTATTGCATATTAATCATTATCGTCAAGATTCATCAGATTCCAATGCATAACCGACCCCGCGGACGGTAACAATCGGCGAGGCCGCGCCGTCATCCAGCCGCATCTTGCGACGCAACCGGGTGATGAGCGTGTCCACCGTGTGCTCGCTGATGGAGCGGGGGTCGCGGTTGCTGATCACGTCCAGCAGATATTCGCGGCTGACCGGGTTGGGCCGCATGGCCGCCAACGCCGCCAGGATGTTGAACTCCCCCGTCGTCAAAGCGAGGTAGGAACCGTCTGGACGGAACAGCGCGCGGCGCACCAGATCCAGGCGCCATCCCCGGAAGGTCAGCGGCGCGTCGGGCGATGGCACCGCGGCGCTTTCGACGGGCGCGGACGGATTCGGAGACGCCCCGGAGCGGCGCAGCAGGTTGCGGATGCGGATCAGCAATTCCAGCAGGTCGACCGGCTTGGTCACATAATCGCCGCCGTGGGACAGACCGGCGACGCGGTCGGTCGGGCTGTCACGGCCGGTCACGAAGATCAGGGGAACGGTTTCCCCCAGCCGCAACCGCTCGGCCAGAGCCAGCCCGTCGCAATCCGGCAGATTGATGTCCAGCAGCACAAGGTCCGGCCGGTCCTGCGCGATGCGCTCCGTCAGTTCCGCCCCGTTCGCGGCCCGCAGCACCCGCAACCCCTGGTGCTCCAGATAGGTGGCGATCAGATCCTGCGTTTCGGGAGAATCCTCGACCACCAGCACGGTCCGCCCGACCAGCTCCGATCCGACGCTCATGCCGCCCTGCCCGCCGCTGCCGTTCCCCTCGCAACACTACCAGTCGCCGTCATACCAGCCCCGCCTCCCCCTTTTCGATGGCGCGCAGGGCGGCGTGAAGCCGGTCCCGCAACGCCGCCGCGTCCCCCTGCATGGAAGCGGCCCCCCCGCTCCCGCTTTCGACGGCCTGCGCCGTCCGCTCCAGCGCCCGCGCCGCGGCGCTCACCTCCGGAAAGCCATAGGTGCCGCCGCTGCCCTTCATGCGGTGGGCCGCATCGACGACCCGCCGGGGCGGCGAGTCCGCATCGTCGAGAACCGCCAGCACGTCCCGGCAGGCCTGGGCGAAGCGGTCCATCAGCCGCGCGCGGTCGGCGGTCGACAGCCCGCCGGTGGCGGGTCCTCCAGTGAGCGGCGCCCCCTGAACCGCCAAGGGCGGAGCGGGCGCGCAGGAACCCGACGGCGCGTGGCGGGCGAGCGCGTCCTGAAGCGCGTCGGGGTCCACCGGTTTCGCCACAACCTCGTCGACCCCGGCCTCCAGATAGTCAGCCCGGTCTTCCGGCGAGCTGTTGGCAGTCACCGCGATCACCGGCACCAGCGCCCGCTCGGCGTCCGGCAACGCGCGGATGCGCCGCGTCACCTCCACCCCGTCGATGCCCGGCAGCCGCATGTCGAGCAGAACGACGTCCACAGCCCTGATCGCCAGAACCGCCAGGGCCTCCTCCCCGCTCTCCACATAGACGGCGCGGTGGCCGCCGGGCGCCAGATACTCGCGAAGGATGGCCTGGTTCTCCGGTGCGTCCTCCACCACCAGAATGTCCAGGCTCCCCGGCAGCGGCATGGGAGCGGAGCGGCCCGGCGATGGATCGGCCACCGGCAACGGGCGTGTCGGCAGCGAGACCGTGAAGAGGGAGCCGCCGCCCGCCCGGCCTTCCAGGCAGACGTCGCCGCCCATCAGCCGGACAAGCCCGTTCACGATGGCGAGACCCAGGCCGGCGCCGTCGCGGCGGTTGCCTTCCAGGCGGTTTCCTTCCAGACGATGAAAGGGCTCGAAGATGATGGCCTGCGCCGCCCGCGGCACGCCGGGACCGCTGTCCGCCACCGTCAGGCACAGGACGACCGTCCCGCTGGCCGCATCCGGCGGCGCCGGCTTCGCGGTCAGCGACACCTCCACCCCGCCGCACTCGGTGAATTTCACGGCGTTGCTCAGCAGGTTCAGGACGATCTGGCGCAGGCGCAATGGATCGATCCAAAAGCGCGCCGCCCCCAGCCCGCTGATCATCAGGGACAGGGCGAGCCCCTTCTCCTCGGCGCCCGCGCGCATCAGCGCCACGGCGTCCTCGACCAGCGCCACCACGTCGGTGGGTTGGGGATGAAGCTCCATCCGGCCCGCCTCCAGCCGCGACAGATCGAGGATGGTGTCGAGCATCGAGACGAGATGCCGCCCCGCCCCGTCCGCGACGCGCAGCCGCTCGTCCATCTGGTCGGTCGGCCCCTCGCGGCGGATCACCCGCACCATGCCGAGAACGGCGTTCAGCGGGGTCCGGACCTCGTGGCTGAGGTTGGCGAGGAAGCGTTCCAGCGTCGCGGACTTGTCGGACAGGGCGCGGGTGCGCTCGGCGATCTGGCGCTCCAGCCCCTCGTTGAGGGCGGCCAACTCCTGCGACAGCCGGCGCTCGTTGAGGAAGGCCGTTTCCACCCGCCGCCCCAGCACCAGCGCGTGGCTGAACAGGAACAGCAGCGCGCCGTAGGGAACGAGGTCGATGCTCTCGAAGAAATGCGCGTACATCAGCGCGTCGTGCACCACCGACCCCAGGAAGGCCAGCGCCCCCGCCCCCAGCAGGAGCGCGCCGGAACGGCGGCGCAGTGCGGCCACGGCGAGGCGCCACGCGAAATACAGGGCAGACAGCACCAGCAGCAGGCTCGCCACATCGCGCAACCGGGTGAATTGCGCCGGTTCCGTCACCAGCACCAGGAACACGCCCGGCACCGCGACCGCCATCATAACGCGCCCCACCCCGCGGTGCAGACATCCGGGAAACAGCTCGCGCAGCAGGTGGAAGTAGATCGGGTAGAACAGGTAGATCGGCAGATATTCCAGCCGGTAGGCCCACACCTCCGACACACCGGGGAAGAAGACCCGCAGCAGCTCGCTGGTGCAGATCAGCCGCATGGCGCAGGCGGCCAGCAGCATGACAAGGAACAGAGGGGCCGCCGACAGGCGCCGGCGCAGGAAGGCGCCGATGAACAGCGCCATCAGGGACAACGACATCAACGCCCCGGCGTTGGTCATCAACTGCCGCTGCCACAGCCGCGACAGCCCGCCGTTGGCGTCGAGATAGATCGTACGCCCGATCCCGCCCTCGAAATGGAAGTGGTTGGACACCTCCACCGCCAGTTCGATCACCCGCTGGCCGCCATGCAGCGTAACGAAGCGCGAGACGGAGGAGGACTGCTCCTGCGCGGCGGCCAGGGCCGGAACACCGGCGGCGGCGACCGAGCGGCCGTCGACCCATACCCGCATGGCGGAATTGACCGGCGGCATCTTCAGCGTCAGCGGCGGCATGCCGGGCGGCAACAGGATCTTCAGGCGGAAGGTGGCGGCCCCCATCCCATCCATCTCCCGGCCGTCCGGGCGCTCGGCCCCGTTCCAGATCGCCGGCAGGGTGAAGGGCGTCCAGAGTCGGCCGTCCGGCTCCGGCAGCGGGTTCAGGGTTTCCTCGCCGGCCAGACGGTTCCAGGACACCAGCCATTCGCCGTCCAGCGACACCGGCCCGTCGAGATCGGCGTACCAGCCGCGCAGGTCGAGCACGCCGTGCTCCGCCTGCGGCAGGACGGTGGCCAGGGCCGGAACGGTGCCCGGAGCGGCACAAAGAAGAGCGAAAAGCAGAACAGCGCCCAGCCGTCGGGCGGCACAAGCAAAAATGGCGGTTACGGACGGCATGACGGCAGGCGGCAGAGGCACCGGGGCACAGTTCCTTCGACAGGCGCATGGCACAGGCCGCGGCCCGACCCGCAGGCCGAATGGCGCCCAACCAATCCCATCATGAGAGGTATCGCAAAACGGTCGTTACGGAAATACCGATGCACTCAGGCATTTAAAGCCGAAACCCCATAAACCCGAAACCGGCCACGCTGCGAAGTATAATCAGCCATTGGCGCAACAACGACTCAGAAATTCGCAACAAGCTTCATCGATCGTAAATCCTATAGGAATTGTGGTTTTAATCTTTCAATCGAGGATACGGCCCATACTTGCCGCCGACCGCCGGACACGGCGATTCCATCAGGGTTCTCTAATGGGAAAAGCGTCCGGAACCGCCTGAACACAGGCGAACTTCCGGACGCTCCCAACCATTGAGCCCGATGGGCCGCGGCGCTGGACGCGGTCAGGCCATAGCCTTCATCTGCTTGTCCATGCGGGCGAGCACGGCCATTACCTCCTTGCAGCGGCTCTTCACATCCTCGTCGGTCTCCGGGAGACCGTCCTGGGACGAGATGTTGCGCCAGTCCTTCAGGAAGGCCTTCAGTTCGGGCATTTTCGGCAGCTGGGTGCCGACGCCGCGGATGTCTTCCTTCCACAGGTCCTGATAGTCGCTCACGGTCTTCGCCGTCTTCAGCTTCTTCGCCAGCGACAGCATGTACTTCTCAAGGATCTCCCGACCCTTGGCCCGCACCTTGTCGGCCTTCTCGATGGCGTCCTTCATGCCCTCGTAGTCATCGACGATCTTGTCGCCGAGCGAGGATTGGTTGAAGGCGACGAAGAGCTGATCGGCGGCCTTGGCCACCTTCTCCGCGTGGGCGGTGGAATCCTTCGGAATCAGCTTGTTCGATTTGAACTTCTTCGCCGTCGCCTCGGCCAGATCGCGGAGTTTTTGGAGCTGGGTGCGCAGCGGCTCGACCGAGCGCTTGTACTCCGCCCGCGCCTCGTCCAGCAGCGAGTCGAGGTCGTCCAGCGTCGCGTTGCTGGGAGAGTTCACCGACACGCTCAGCTTCTTCCAGTCGATGGCGCTGTGCGCCTTGTCGACCGCCTTCATCGCGTCGCCGACGCCGGTCTTGCCGGCGATCTTGGCGATGGCGCCCTTCTTCTTGTCCCAGTCCTTCTGGGTCAGGATGTCCGGGATGTCGATGCGCTTCAGGGGACCACCCATGTCTCAGCTCCTCCGCTTAACCAAACATTCACCCTATCGGTCTGCATGGTAGGAGGCGGGCGCGCCCCTCGGAATCGGCGATTGCTCCTCTCCCACCACTACCGGAACCGAATGGGTCCAAAACGGCGGCTTCGCTCCCCGCCTCGTTTCAGCGGCCGCCCACCAGCTGCACCACACCCTTGCAGACGGTGGCGAACTCCTTGATGAGGTCGGTGATCTGGCGGGCGGTGTAGTCGGGCGGCACGCGCATCGGCGGCCCGTCGCCTCCCGATCCGGCCCAGGGGGCGAGCTTGCGGCGGTAGAAGTCGGGATCGGCGCGCAGCCCGTCCAGCGCCTTCGCCGCGGCGAGCTGGGTGGCGAGATCACGGGCCAGCGCCGGGAACAGCTCGTTGTAGGTGTCCGGCGTCGGCTTGGCGCGCACCTTGGCGACCCCGGCGGCGGCGCGGGCGAGCGCGCCGTTGATGTTCGCCTCCCACCGCTTCTGCGCGCGTTCCGACGAGGCGGCGTCCTTCTCGGCCTGGGCGGCCTGCGCCTTGAAGCGGTCGGCGTCCGCGCCGATGTTCGCCTCCAACTCGGCAAGGTCCTTTACGAGCGCCTTCATCGCCCGCTCGCAGGCCGCCGCCGCGGCCTTGTCGCCACGGCTCGCCGTATCCTCGTCCAGGGCCTTGTCCAGCGCGGCCAGATAGGCCTTGCGCGCCTTCACGGCGTCCTTTCCGGCGGCAGCAAGATTCTTGGCGGCCTCATCACCGGCGGTTCCGGCGCGGTGGACGGCATCGCCGGACTTCAGCGCCTTGACCAGCGCGGCGTCGCCGGTCAGCGCGGCGGCGACCGCCTTGGCGTCCTTCGGCCGATGCTTCGCCGTTGCAGCCTCGAAGCGCTTGCGGGCCGCGGCCCACCGCTGCTCGTAAGGGACATGCGCCATCGCCGCCCGCCCGCTCCGACGCTACGCGACAGTCGGCTGGAGGCGGTCCTCCAGGGAGCGGATGGCGGCCCAGTCGCGCTCGAACACGGCGCGGTCGGGATGCGCCAGATAGATTTTCGCCAGCACCTGCGTCAGATCCAGCGTCGGCACCACCTCATCCCCAACCCGCGGCACGAGGCCGTAGCCGCGCACGCTCGCCATCCCGTCCAGGATGGAGAGGTCCGGCAGCGCCTCCACCCGGCCGGACACCAGCACCGGCAGATAGAGGACCATCGCGTCGGCCTGGAACCGGTAATGGCCGTCGAGCAGCGGACCGACCGCCGCCGCACCGTCGAAGGCGTCGACCAGCAGATCGACCTGATCGTGCCCGGTGCCCGCCGCGATGCCGGTGGTGGAGCCGGCCGGCCCCATGGCGCGCGCCGCGATCTCCACCAGGGCCGGGCCACGGGCGGTCATCCGCACCTCGGCATGGCCGGCACCGTCGGTGATCTCCAGTGCGTCGAGGACCCGGCGGATGTAGCCCATCAACGCCTGCGCCACCGGCTCCTCCGGCGGCAGAAGCCGATAGTAGTCGTAGACAAAGGGCGACCCGTTCAGCGCCCGCTTGGCCGACAGCAGCACATCACTGACATAGTGGCGGCCACCACGGCTGACTGTGTTGACGACGTATTCAAGGCCGTCGAGGTAGGTCTGCACCAGCACCCGCTCGTTGGCCGAGCCGCAGAAGTCGCGGCTGCCCAGGATGGCGTCGACAGCGGCGCGCAGCTGCGCCGGGGTGTCGCAGAAATAGACATGGTCGGTGGAGGCGCTGGCCATCGGCTTCGCCACCACGGGCCAGCCCGCCTGTGCCGCCCACTCCACCGCCTCCGCGGCGCCGGTCGCCATGGTCTGGCGGGCGGTCAGCAGACCGGCGGCGGCCAGCCGCTCGATCATCATGAACTTGTTGCGGCGCGCGGCGGTCAGCTTCGGGCTGTTGCCCGGCGTGCCCAGAACGGCGCCCAGCGCGTCGGTCAACTCCACCGCGGACTCGTTGCCCGGCAGGATGAAGGCCGGGGCCAGCGGGCGCAGCGTCCTCGCCAGCGCGTCGAGGTCGCCGTCATTGAGGATGTGCGCCGCGAAATCGTCGGGCTGGTAACTGCGCAGCAGCGACGGGGCGAGGTCCGGGCGGCTCTGCACCGCGACCACGTCGTAGCCCCGCGCGCGCAGGCGTGGTGCCAAAAGGATGCCGGTGGAATAGGGATCGACGACCACCGCCGTTTTGAGCGGAGGGCTCATGGCGTGACCTCCAGCGCGGCATCCTGGGGCAGTGCCTGCACCGCCTCGACCGGGCGCGCGTAGGTGACCAACGGCACTGGACCGTCCAGCTCCACCGAACGCCCGACCCACCCGGCCTCGATCACCGCCCTCTGTTCGTCCAGCTCCGGCACGGCGAAGACACGCTCGCTGCCCGGCATCCAGGCGGGCGGGGCCGCTCCCAGATCGCGGTGCAGCAGGTAGCGCAGCCGACCGCTGGCGTGCATGACCAGCACCCGCCGCACCAGGAAACCGCCAGTCAGCAGGTTCGACAGGCTGCGCGGGTTGGACAGGGCGACGCGCGAGAATAGGTGAGGACGCCCGGCTCCCAGCGCGTGGAGCGTGCGCAGCGTCACCAGCAGCCGTTGCAGCCCGTTGCCGCGGAAGTCCGGATGGACCATGCAGCTCGCCATATGGGCGGTGGCGGTGACGGCGGGGCGCGTGCCCGGCAGGTCGTCCACGAAGGCCGGCATGCCCGGCTGCGGCAGGCCCAGGATGGCGCAGCCGATCAGCCGCCCCTCGGCCTCCAGCCCCAGAGTCACGCCGCGCTCGCCCAGATGCAAACCGGCGAATTCCGGCGTCTCCGGGAAATAGGCGTCGATGTCCGGCAGTTGCCCGAAGATGTAGCCGCGGAACG
Organism: Azospirillum sp. UFLA03-27; assembly: GCF_059803775.1. Classification (NCBI taxonomy): domain Bacteria; kingdom Pseudomonadati; phylum Pseudomonadota; class Alphaproteobacteria; order Rhodospirillales; family Azospirillaceae; genus Azospirillum; species Azospirillum sp. UFLA03-27. The sequence goes on from NZ_JAUQTX010000014.1 coordinate 15,435, forward strand.
CCTCCAGCGCCGGCAGGTCGGCGGGGCCGAGGAAGCGGATGCGGTAGGGAACGCAGACCGGGGCGCCGCACCGGACGCGCAGCATGCCCGTGTGGACCGTCTGTTCGGGGGATAAGAGGACCGTCATGTCAGGCGTCCTGCACGATTTCGGCGATGTTGAGCAGGCGCATCGGCGGGTAGAGGTCCAGTTGCTTGGCCGCCCCGATGCGCAGCAGCAGGGAGAAGCGGTTCAGCGTCTCCACCGGGATGCCGTCGGCGGGCTTGGCCCCGGTCAGGATCTCCACCGCCTTCAGCCCGGCGAAGCGCCCGACGTTGACCGCCGGGCTGACCAGCCCCATCAGCAGGTTGGCCCGGCGGATCGGGAGTTCGGTGGAGCAGAAGGTGGCCAGCCGGTGGGCCAGCGCCTGCTCCGCCACCACCGCGTTGTTGTTGGAGGCGACCAGCGTGTCCGGCCCGATGTAGACCAGTTCCGCCCCGGCGCGCGCCGCGTCGGCGATCAGGTCGGGGATGGCGGCGGCGACCGGCGCGCCGGAGGCGTCGCGCGGCAGCGCGGCGTCGTGGATCTCCACCCCCTGGCGGGCGGCCTCCTCCTTCAGGTCGCGCACCGCGACGACCATGTTGTCCTCCGCCGGGTTGTAGACCGCGGCGATCTTCTTCCAGCGCCGGTAGGACAGCATCGTCTTCATCTGCACCGCGACCGGCGCGATGTGCCGCGTGCCGGTGACCGCGCGCCCCGGACGGTCGAGCGCGCGCACGACGCGTGAGGCCACCGGATCGGTGACCGAGGTGAAGACCACCGGCACGTCTGTCAGGAAGCGCGACGGGTCCGGATCGTCGTAGCGCCCGACCGCTCCCAGCGTCAGCGGGGTGAAGACCGTCACCACCAGATCGGGCTTGGACGCCCGGATCTCCGGCAGCAGCGCCGGCATGGCGGAGGCCTGCGGCACCTCGCGCACCTCCACCGTGGCGGACAGGCCGCTCGACGCGATGAAATCGCGCAGGCCCAGCACGTCGCCGACATCCTTGCGCGGGGTCAGCACGACGATGCGCGCCGGTTTGGCGGCGGTGAAGGTCCTGGCCGCCGGACCGAAGGATGGCTGCGCAAGGGCCGGAAAACCACCAGCGGCCAGCGTTCCGGCGGTGAGGGCTCCCGTCAGGACGGTGCGGCGGGACAGGCTCATGCGGGGGTCCTCTGCGGGAAGTCGGCGGGCGGGCGCGGGCGGAACAGGGCGCTCAGCAGCAGCTGCACGGCGACGCAGGCCGCCAGCACCGCGCCGATGCCCTTCAGCGCCCCGGCGTAGCCGTAATGGGCCAGGAACAGCCCGGCCAGGAAGGGCGCGACGACGGAGCCCAACCGCTCGATCAGGCGGAACATGCCGATCACCGTGGTCTCGCCCAGCGCCGCCCGCTCCTTGACGCAGACGTCGGCGAGCATGGCGAGCTGCGGCGCGCCGAGCATGGCGTGCGCCACCCCCAGCAGGGCGACCCCGGCCAGCGCCGTGCCGAGCGACCCCGGCATCGACAGCACCCAGGCCGCTCCGGCGGCGACCAGCCCGCCCACCACCAGGAAGCCGACGCGCTGGCCCGAGCGGTCCGACAGCTTCGCGGCCATCGGCGACACCACGATCATCAGCAGCCAGTAGAGCAGCAGCACGCGCCCGATCCAGGACTGGCTGACGCCCTGGTCATCCAGCGCCAGCGGCAGCAGGAAGAACAGCAGCGCCGTCAGCCCCAGCTTGGCCGGTACCGCGCTGAAGACAGCCAACCCGACGAAGCGCGGGTTGCGCAGGCACAGCACGGCGTCGGCCAGACGCAGGCCGCGGCTGGATTTGGCCTGGGCCGCGCGCACCCGTGGCAGCACCTGCCACGCCATGAAGGCGGCCAGCAGCGCCAGCCCGGCGGAGATCAGGAAAGTCGTGCGGAAACCCACCTGTCCGGCGATCACGCCGCCGATGGCCGGGCCGCAGACACCGGCGCTGAGGATGCCGCCGGCGTACATGGCGATGGCCTGGGCGCGCTGCTTGGGGTCGGTGGCGTCGATGACGAAGCCCTGCGCGGCGATGAAGACGCTGGCGTAGCCGATGGCGGTCAGGCAGCGCGCGACGATGAGCTGGATGAGGTCGGTGGAGAGACCGGAGCCGACCAGACCGACGAAGGAGAGCAGCGCTCCGCCGAGGAACACCGCCCGCCGCCCGCGCCGCTCCGACACGCTGCCGGCGATCGGCTGGCTGACCGCCCAGAGCAGCATGAACAGGGCGATGGGCGCGCCGATGACCATCTCCATCGACAGGCCGGGCACCGGTTCGAACAGCTGCTTGATGTAGACGGACAGGAAGGTGCGGGTCAGCTCCTCCGCCAGGGAGAAGATGAAGATGGCGAAGCGCAGCTCCACCACCCGCTGCATCATGCCGATCTTGGTCATGGCCTGCTCGGAGGCGGTCATGTCGGCCTTGTGCTGCACGCTGTCCAGCGCCCAGTCGACGGCGCGCGACAGCTCGCCCACCTCGTCGCGGTTGCGCAGGGCGACGCGCACGCCGAGATGCCCGTCGGCAGCCTGCTTCATCACCGCCGTCACCCGGCGCAGCGGCGCCGCGACGGAGGAGCCGACGACCAGCAGCAGAATCTCGATGTTGAGCAGGATGGCGACGATCAGCACGGAGCCGAGGTCGAACACCACCTCGTTCATGGCGGAGCGGACATAGCCGGAATCAACGCCGACATGCAGCCGCGCCTCCTCGTTGCCCTCCAGCGGCAGGACGGTGTCGAGGAACTGCGGGGGCTCGCCCTCCGGCGGGGCGTCGGCGACGGTCAGGCGGTTGCCGGACCGTGCCTCCTCGGTCCCGGAGAAGGCGTGGAGGCGGCCGCCGATCTCCAGCGCCAGATACTTGACGTCCGGGTTGGCGGCCAGCGCGTCGGACAGCAGCTCGTCCATCCCGACCAGCTTGTCCAGCTCGAAGCCGAGCGCCACCGCGCGGTCGATCTGCGCCACGACGTAGGACCCGACCACCTCGGCCTTGCGGGCCAGTTCCGGCTCGATCAGCGGGCGGAACAGCGTGTTGACGTGGTTGGTCTGGACGGCGAGGCTGACCAGCATCAGGACGGACACGACGCCCGTCAGCATCCAGTTCAGGCGGCGGATGAAGGACAGCTTCATGGCGTGACTCCCGCCGGGCGCGCGGTCTCCGCCGCCGGACCGGCGGGCTGTGGATGGTCCTCCTCCGCTCCGTGCTGCTGCTGTTCCAGGATGCGGTCGGCGAAGTCCTTCAGGCCGGGGGCGAAGGCCACCAGTTCCGGGGTCAGGTTGGGCGGCTCGCCCATGCCCAGCATGTTGATGCTGGCGGTCATCTCGCGCAGCCGCCGCTGGATCGGGCGCAGCAGCAGCCAGACCGCGACCATGGTGACGAGAAGCCCGGTCACCAGATTGATGCCGCCCGACAGCAGCAGGTCCGGGATGGTGCCGCGGATGCCCGCCTGCACCTCGCCCAGCGAATAGGTCAGGGCGACGCCGCCGGCGACACCGCCGAAGGCGTTGCGGATGCCGAGCAGAAGCGCCTGGCTGTCACCATCGGCGACAGCCGCCACCCGGTCGGACTTGCCGTCGCGGGCGAAGGCCGCCTTCCAGCCGGCGGGAATCGCGCCCACCGGCCCGCCGCGGCCCGCTGCCGCCAGCACCTCGCCCGTGTCGGTGAACAGGACCAAGCCGGTGATGCGGTCGTCCCGCGCCATCGCGCGCTGGATCAGCGCGTCGAGATTGCGCAGGGCGGTGATGGACACGCCAAGACTGACGGCGCCTTCGACCTCCCCCGCCAGCCCGCGCAGGGCGACGGTGAAGCGGGACGCCACGGTGTCCTCCACCATGCGCTCCATCTTCAGATAGGAGAGCGCCGCGGTGGAGAGCAGCGCGAAACAGAGCGCCACCTGCAGCAGCAAAATGATCTTGGTCGTCAGGGTCAGGCGCATGGGTCCGGTGCCGGCAAGGAGTGCAGCCACCTTACGCGCATCGCCCGCGCCGCCGTTTCCGAGACGGGTCCAGTCTGGAGAAGACCCCGGCGACATGGCTCCGCTCCGGCCCAACCCCGCCTGACGCGCACCTTCGCCCGCCGCACCGCAACCGAAAAGGGCAATCCATTGAATTTAACATATCAAACCAAGAATAGACGATAGCGCAATTCCGCCGTCTTATGCCGTTCCGCCTAATCCATCGAATTTTTATGGAATTTTGAGACATTTATCGATCGCTCTATTTTGGACCATGATTGCATCCATGATGGTTTGCTTTGCGTGGTAATCCTTAAGCACAGCATTCCATGCACCCAACGGGGGAAGGGCTTCGATGCGGATCGAGTTGGAGCGACCCTTGGCATGGCCGGTGCGCCCGGTCCAAACCAGCGCCGGCCTTCATGTTTCGGCGACGTCCATCCTGATCGCCTGCGCGGACCGTGCGCTGGGCATCGGCATGCACGACGCCTTCGAACGCAACGGCCACCGCATCCACGTGACCCACGACCCCATCGCGGCGCTCGACACGTTGGAGGCGGACGGCAGCATCGGCATCGTGGCGGTCGAGCTGGCTCTGCCCCATTTCGACGGGTTGGCCCTGGTCGAGCGGATGCGCAAGAGCGTGCAGCGGCATCTCCAGGTCATCGTCGTCGCGCCGAACGCCACCGCGGCGGACGTCGTCCGCGCCATGCATCTGCGCGTGGCGGATTTCGTCAGCGACCCGCAGGACGGCAGCCAGCTCCACGGCGCGCTCGCCCGCGCTTTGGCCGCCCAGCAGGCGGCGGCCACGCTGCCCGCCCCCGCCCCGTCCGCACCCGCCGGCAATGGCGAGTTGCATGGGGCGCTGGAGGACGCCTACCGCCACGGTCTCGCCCTCATCGAAGCGGTGAAGGCGCTGCGCGAAGGCCAGCCGACGCTGGCCGCTCCGGTCGCCACCCCCGCGCCCGCCACCCCATCGTCCACGCCCACCGCGGCGGGGGAGAACCGGCGGCTGGCGGTGTTGAGAACCCTCCAGCAATCCCGCGTCGCCCGCGACAAGTATTTCCCGAAGGGGCTGTTCGAGGACCCCTGCTGGGACATGCTGCTCGATCTGATGGCCAACCATCTGCGCGGGCGGCGGATTTCCGTGTCGTCGCTGTGCATGGCCTCCGGTGTGGCCCAGACCACGGCGCTGCGGCGGATCACCGAACTGCACGACCGCGGGCTGGTGCGCCGGATCGCCGACGAGAAGGACGGCCGCCGCGTCTTCATCGAACTGACCGAGCAGGGGATCGCCGCCCTGTCCGGCTATGTCGAGCACATCCAGGAAATGAGCTGACCGGGCCGGACCGGCGCGAATTGGCCCGGTCCGGCGGGTTTCCCGCCCAGACTGCTTCAACCGGGACCCGTCCCGGATCGACAGCGCACCCCGAACGCGGCCAACATCGCGGTAAGGAACGCCCTGCGCGCAGGACGGCGGAGACCCGATGGCCGACCAGAAACTGAAGGATGTGATCGTCGTCGCGACCCCCACCGAGGGGATCGGTCCGACATCCTCCCTGCCCACGCGCCCGGCGACGCCCAGCGAGGAGCCGGACCGCCAGCGCATGGCCGAACGGCTGCGCGCCCAGGGCTGGAGCTACCGCCGCATCGCGGAGGAGTTGCAAGTCTCCTACATCCTGGTGTCGCGCTGGCTTGGGGGTGACGGCGCCACCCCCGGTGGTCAGCGCACACTGCCACCCGCCGCAGTGGCGCCTTCCCCGCCGCCACCGGCACCCGGCGGAACGCGCACGACCAAGGCGAGCAAGGCCGCGAAGGCGGCGGCCACCGCAGCGGCGTCCAACGCCGACGAGGACGTTCTGGCGCTCCAGTTCCGCGCCTTCGAGCAGTACGTGCGCGAGGTCATCGACGCGATGGAGACGCGGCACGAGTCGCTTCTCCATCGCCAGGAGGAACTGATCCAGGCGCTCGACACGGAACGCGCCGCCGCCCGCGTGCGGGAGGAGGAACTGCTCGCCACCCTCGACCAGGAACGCCAGCGTTGGAGCGAAGCCGAGGATCGCTTCCGCGAGGAACTTGAGCGATTCAAGGCGGAGATGCGCCGCGGCCAGAGCGCGGCGAGCGGGGTCGCCGCCGCTGCCGCCACGGCCCTCGGCAGTGGCGACGAGGATGATGAGGAGGAATCCTCGGATTTCTCCGCCTTCAGCTTCGACGACGATGAGGACGAGGCCAAGGACGACGATGCGGGCGGCGGTAATGCCAACGCCTTCAACTTCGATGATGACGAGGACGAGGACGGCAGCGATCCCTTCAGCTTCGACACCGACGACACGGAGGAGAAGATCGAAGACGAAACGGCCGAAGCGACCGACTCGGCCGACAGCGCCGACGACGCCGGCGATCCCTTCAGCTTCGACGATGACGAAGCGGAGGAGACGGCCGAGGACGCCCCCGCCAAGACGGATGCGGAGCCGAGCGAGGACCCGTTCTCCTTCGACACGGACGACGATCCGGACGAGTCCATGGCCGAAACCGAGCCGGCCGCAACCGCAAAGGCCGACGCCGAGGACGATCCCTTCTCCTTCGACGACGATCCGGATCCGGAGCCGGAGCCGGAGCCCGAACCGGAGGCTCCGCCGAAGAAGAAGGGGCTCTTCGGCTTCTGGCGCAAATGACCGCTCTGTCGAGTCCTTGAGAAGAGCGCCGACGCACACGTTTGCGTGTTGATCGCGCCCCGATGCCGGTTGTATAAATGGTCGCATGATTCAACCGCGCCGCACCCTGTCCGCCGCCGAGCGGTTCGACTGGCTCCGACTCATTCGAACCGAGAATGTCGGGCCGATCACCTTCCACCGCCTGCTGGAGCGGTTCGGCAGCGCCGGCGCCGCGCTGGAGGCGCTGCCCGACCTCGCCAGGCGCGGCGGGCGGACCAAGCCACTGCGCATCGCGCCGAAGGCGGACATAGACCGCGAACTGGTCGCCAACGACCGCATCGGCGCGCGCCTGCTCTTCTCCTGCGAGCCCGACTATCCGGAGGCCATGGCGGCGCTTGACGACGCCCCCCCGGCGGTGTCGGTCCTCGGTCACCCGCATCTGCTGCAACGGCGCGTGGTGGCGCTGGTCGGGGCGCGCAACGCCTCGATGAACGGCAAGAAGTTCGCCGAACGGCTGGCGCGGGAGCTGGGGGAGGCCGGGCTGCTGGTCGTTTCCGGATTGGCGCGCGGGATCGACACGGCGGCCCACGCCGGGGCGCTCGGCAGCGGAACCGCAGCGGTGGTGGCGGGCGGCGCCGACGTCGTCTATCCGCCGGAGAACGAGAAACTCTACCGCGACATAGTGCAGCAGGGTGTGATCGTGGCGGAAAGCCCGGTCGGCACCACGCCGCAGGCCCGCCATTTCCCACGCCGCAACCGGCTGATCTCCGGCCTGTCGCTGGGGGTTCTGGTGGTGGAGGCGGCGCTGCGGTCCGGCTCCCTCATCACCGCGCGCATGGCGCTGGAACAGGGACGGGAGGTGATGGCGGTTCCCGGCTCACCGCTCGATCCGCGTTGCCAGGGCACGAACAATCTTCTGCGTCAGGGGGCGGCCTTGGTGGAGGGGGTGGACGACGTGCTGCGGGCGCTGGACAACCTGTCGCCGCCGACCCTGCGGGAGCGCCAGGGCGACCTGTTCGCCCAGGCCCGCCCCGCCGTTCCGTCCGAGGCGGACCTTGAATCGGCGCGCGCCATCATCCTGGAAAACCTCGGTCACACACCGGTTGCCATTGACGAACTCGTCCGCGGGTGCCAATTGTCCGCTCCGGTGGTGTTGACCGTGGTGCTGGAACTTGAGCTTGCGGGCCGTGTCCAGCGCCAGCCTGGGAATCAGGTGAACCTGATCTGATCCCGATCCGCACCGCCGGTGTATGGGATAGGCACTTTCAGGGGCGCGGACTCTTGCCGGGCAGCAACGTCGTCATCGTCGAATCGCCGGCCAAGGCGAAGACCATCAACAAATACCTTGGCTCGGATTACACCGTGGTCGCCAGCTTCGGCCATGTGCGCGACCTTCCGGCGCGCGACGGATCGGTGCGTCCGGACGAGGACTTCGCCATGGACTGGGAGCTGGGCGACCGCTCCAAGCGCCACATCGACGAGATCGCCAAGGCGGTCAAAGGGGCGGAACGCGTCTATCTCGCAACCGACCCGGATCGCGAAGGGGAAGCCATCGCCTGGCATTTGTCGGAGCTGCTGCGCGAAAAGCGGCTGATCGACGACTCCAAGGTCCAGCGCATCACCTTCAACGAAATCACCAAGACCGCCGTCCAGGCCGCGCTGGAGGCCCCGCGCGACGTCTCGCGGGAGCTGGTGGACGCCTATCTGGCCCGCCGCGCCCTTGATTATCTGGTCGGCTTCACCCTGTCGCCGGTGCTGTGGCGCAAGCTGCCGGGCTCGCGCTCGGCGGGGCGCGTGCAGTCGGTGGCGCTGCGCCTGATCTGCGAGCGCGAGTCGGAGATCGAGGTCTTCAAGCCGCAGGAATACTGGACCATCGAGGTGGGCTTCGCCACGCCGGGCGGCGCCTCCTTCACGGCCCAGCTCACCCAGCTCGACGGCAAGCGGCTCGACAAGTTCGCCCTGCCCGCCCGCGAGGCGGCCGAGGCCGCGGTGGCGCGCATCAGCCCGCAGGCCTTCTCGGTCGCGACGGTGGAGCGCAAGCAGAGCCGCCGCAACCCCTCCCCGCCCTTCACCACCTCGACCCTCCAGCAGGAGGCCTCGCGCAAGCTGGGCTTCGGCGCCACCCGCACCATGCGGACCGCGCAGCGGCTGTACGAGGGTGTGGACATCGGCGGCGAGACGGTGGGCCTGATCACCTACATGCGAACCGACGGCGTCAGCCTGTCGCAGGAGGCCATCGAGGGCGCCCGCAACCTGATCGGTTCCCATTGGGGCGAGCGCTACGTCCCGGCGCAGCCGCGCGTCTACAAGACCGCCGCCAAGAACGCCCAGGAAGCGCACGAGGCCATCCGCCCGACCGACCTGTTCCGCCGCCCGGAAGAGGTCGCTTCCTACCTGGAAGGCGACGAGCTGCGGCTGTACGAGCTGATCTGGAAGCGCACGCTGGCCAGCCAGATGGAAAGCGCGGTGCTGGATCAGGTGGCGGTGGACATCGCCTCGCCGTCCAAGGACGTCGTGCTGCGCGCCACCGGCTCGGTCGTCGTGTTCGACGGCTTCCTCAAGGTCTACCAGGAGGACCGCGACGACGGCGCCGCCGACGACGACCAGGAGCGCCGCCTGCCCGCCATGGAGCAGGGCGACGCCCTTGCCCGCGGCGACATCAGCCCGGAACAGCATTTCACCCAGCCGCCGCCCCGCTACACCGAGGCGAGCCTGGTCAAGAAGCTGGAGGAGCTGGGCATCGGCCGCCCGTCCACCTACGCCTCCATCCTCCAGGTGCTCCAGGACCGCAACTACGTGCGGCTGGACAAGCGGCGCTTCATTCCGGAAGACCGCGGCCGTCTGGTCACCGCCTTCCTGAAGAATTTCTTCAACCGGTACGTGGAGTACAACTTCACCGCCGACCTGGAGAACAAGCTCGACGAGATCTCTGACGGGCGGATCGACTGGAAGACCGTGCTGCGCGACTTCTGGCGCGCCTTCCACGTCGCGGTGGACGGGACCAAGGACCTGACCATCACCCAGGTTCTGACCACGCTGGATGAGGAGCTGGGTCCCCATTTCTTCCCGACCAACGCCGACAGCGACACGCCGGGCCACGACCCGCGCGTCTGCCCGGTGTGCAGCCAGGGCCGGCTCGGCCTGAAGCTCGGCAAGATGGGTGCCTTCATCGGCTGCTCGCGCTACCCGGAATGCCGCTACACCCGTCCGCTCGCCGTCGCCAACGACGAGAACGGCGAGGCGCAGGAAGGCCCGCGCGAGCTGGGCAACGACCCGGAAACCAGCCTGCCGGTCACCGTGCGGCGCGGCCCCTACGGCGCCTACATCCAGCTCGGCCCGCCCCCGGTGGCTGCCGCTCCGACCGAGGTCGTGGCCGAGGAGGCGCCCGCCGACGGCAAAAAGACCAAGGGCAAGAAGAAGGTCAAGACCGAGGAGCCGAAGCCCAAGCGCGTCTCCCTGCCCAAGGGCATGGCCGCCGCCGACGTGGATCTCGACACCGCGCTGAAGCTGCTCGCCCTGCCGCGCAGCATCGGCAACCACCCGGAGACGGGCGAGGACATCAGCGCCGGCATCGGCCGCTTCGGCCCCTACCTGAAGCACGGCAGCGTCTACAAGTCGCTGACTCCCGACGACGACGTGCTGACCATCGGCATCAACCGCGCGGTGGACCTGCTGGCCGGCGCCGCCAAGAAGGCGTCCGCTCCCGCCAAGACGCTGGGCGACCATCCGAAGACCGGCAAGCCGGTGACCACCGGGTCCGGCCGCTTCGGTCCTTATGTCAAGCATGGCTCCGTCTACGCCTCCATCCCCAAGGGCACGGAAGCGGACAGCGTGACGCTGGAGCAGGCGCTGGAGCTTCTGGAGGCCAAGGCCGCAAAGGACGCCGCCAAGAAGGGCAAGGCCCCGAAGGAGGCCGAACCCGCCGCGGACGGCGCCGAAGCGCCCGCCAAGGCCGAGAAGGCGACCAAGGCCAAGGCGACGGCGGCAAAGAAGGAGCCGGCCAAGAAGGACGCGGTGAAGAAGGCCGCTCCGAAGAAGGCAGCTGCCAAAAAGGCCGACACCGCGAAGGCTGACGCCGCGAAATCCGATGGGGACAGCGACGAAAAGCCTGCTGCCCGCAAACGGGCCTGACCGCGGGCAACGGACCGGATCCCGGTGGGCGCTTCGCGGTTGCCCACCGACAGACGCGCGCAGGTCCGTTCAAAACTGATCACGGGAAGAACGACGGCTCGACGAACGACCGTGCAGCCCCGTCAGGCGGTGGCGGCCGCCTTGGCCTTGGCCGCGTTGCGGCGGTGGCGCAGCTTGACGCGGATGCGCTCGACGGGGCTGAGCAGCCGGGGGTGGCGGCGCTTCAGCCGCACGAACAGGCGGCGGGCGTCCGCGGAGTTGCGCAGAAGGATCACCCCTCCGGCAAGCGCCACTGGAAAACCGAACGGTCCCGGCAACGGCGACATCAAAGCGCCCAAGCCGATCAGGCTCCACCCCGTGCCGATCAGCGCGAGTTGCCGGACGCGGGCAAGCGTGGGCTTGGCAGACGTAGGCCGGGCAAACGCAGGCTGGGCAAGCAGCGAGCGGCGGATGGCGGCGCGGCGATGCATCGGGGCTCCTCCTCCTGTGCCAGAAGCCATATGGGGGCGTCCTGGCATGGGGGAAGAGGTGGAGGGATGTGACTTTTCGAGGAAGAGGCCGGGCAAAAGGGGAGCGTCAGTGCAATGGCGCGGCGCTGCCGGGCGGTCCCAGGACAAACAGCGCGGCGGTCACCTCGGCCGGGGCCGGGGCCCATTCGAAGTCGCGCATCAGCTCGCTGCGCGCGGCGTCGGCGCGCTCCGCCAGGGCGTTGCAGTCGGTGCACTCCGTCCGCCGGGCCGGCTTGCGGCCGCGCCGGTCGGCGCAGCTTTCCAGCATCAGGCGGATCATCCGTTCCCGCTTGGCGGCGTCGACGAATCCCGACTGGTCGAAATACAGCTTCGTGAAGGCGACCTCGGTCACCGTCGGCGCCGCGCCCTGCTTGCCGACCAGCACCGCCGACACCAGTTCAACGCAGCGGCCGGCGTAATCGGGGATCGGCGCCGTGCCGTCGTCGGCACGGTCGTACTGACGGCTGGTCAGCTCGACCAGCCGTCCGGTCGGTTCCTTCACGAGGTAACGGCGCCACACCGGCATATCCGCCTCCCGTCTGGTTTCCCCATGGGCTGAAAAAAGGGTACACCAGACCGCACCGCGACGGAACAGCCCCTTTCCGGCTTCGGCCGGGACCGGACAGCACTCACCGGAGGAGAGGCGCGGCTCAACCTTCGGGAACGGGAAGGGTTTAGCCTGATGAAACTTCTGCGATTCGGCCCGCCGGGCCATGAGCGTCCGGGCCTTCTGGACCGCAACGGCGTGATCCGCGACCTGTCGGGCGTGGTGTCGGACATCGGTCCGGCCACCCTGACCGAGGACGGGCTGGCCCATCTGCGCACGCTCGATACCGACCGGCTGGCCCAGGTGCCGGACGGAACCCGGCTCGGCCCCTGCGTCGCCGGGGTGTCCAAGGTGGTCTGCGTCGGGCTGAACTACCGCGCCCACGCCGCCGAATCCGGCCTGCCCGAACCGGCGGAGCCGGTGCTGTTCATGAAGGCGACCACCGCCATCTGCGGCCCCAACGACCCGGTCCAGATGCCGCGGGGTGCCACCAAGCTCGATTGGGAGGTCGAACTCGGCATCGTCATCGGCCGCACCGCCCGCTACGTCGACCAGGCCGACGCCTTCGACCACATCGCCGGCTATTGCGTCCTCAACGACGTGTCGGAGCGCGCCTTCCAGACCGAAAGCACCGGCCAGTGGGTGAAGGGCAAGAGCGCCGACAGCTTCTGCCCGATCGGCCCCTGGATGGTCACCCGCGACGAGGTGCCCGACCCGCAGGCGCTGCGCCTGTGGCTGGAGGTGGACGGCCAGCCGATGCAGGACAGCACGACCGCCGACATGATCTTCGGCGTCGCCGAAATCGTGTCCTACATCAGCCGCTTCATGACCCTGCTGCCGGGCGACGTCATCGCGACCGGCACGCCGCAGGGCGTGGCGTTGGGCCGCGGGCCGAACCACCCCTGGCTCCAGCCCGGCCAGACCATGCGCCTGAGCGTCGAAGGGCTGGGCGAGCAGCGCCAGTCCGTCCGAGCCTTCGAAGGCTGAGCAGCGCCGGGACGGGAATGGGAGTGTCTTCGATGAAGCGAAAAAGCCGTCTGGCCGCGTGGCTGCTCGCCGCCGGTGTCGGCACCCTGGCGGCCTCCGGGGTCGCGTCCAGCGCCGCCCGGGCCGAGGATGGCGCCGCGGCGCTGGCCGGGAAGACCTGCGGGACGCTGGAGTCGCGGGTGGCGGAGATCCCCGGCTCCGGCCCGGTGTTCCTGCGCAGCTACGACAGCAGCTTCGGCGTCGGCCAGACGTCGGAACTGCCGCTGCGCGAGGCCGCCTTCACCTACGACAACGCGCTGGCCGTCATCGCCCTGGTCGCCTGCGGAAAGACGGAGCCGGCGCTGCGCATCGGCGAGTCGCTGCTCTCCGCCGCCACGCTGGACCGCGCGCGGCGCCAGGGGCGGCTGCGCAACACCTACCGCGCCGGTGCCCAGACCCAGAAGCCGATCCCACCCAACGGCTGGTGGGACGTCACCGCCAACCGCTGGTTCGAGGATGCCTATCAGGTCGGCTCCGCCACCGGCAACGTCGCCTGGGCGGGTCTGGCCCTGATGACTCTGGGCGAGGCGACCGGCGAGAAGCGCTTCCGCAACGGTGCGGCGGAACTGGCCCGCTGGGTGGTGGCCAACACCGCCGACCCGCGCGGGCCGGGCGGCTTCAACGGCGGCGTCCAGGGCTTCGACGACAAGCCGCAGGCCCTGACCTGGAAGGCGACGGAGCACAACACCGACCTCGTCGCCCTGTTCGGCTGGCTGGAGCGCAGCGGCACCCCTAGGGAAGGGGGTGGCGACTGGGCCGGGCCGGAGAAGGCGGCGCGCGGCTTCCTCGACCGCATGTGGGCGGACGGCGGCGGGCATTTCCCCACCGGCACGGCGCCGGACGGGGTGACGGTCAACCGGGCCACGTCCGGCCTCGACGCCCAGCTCTGGCCGCTGCTGCTGCGCGGCGCGCCGGAGGCGTGGCGGGCGGCGCTGGATTATGCGGAGAAGGCCCACGGCGTCGACGGCGGTTTCGACTTCAACGACGACCGCGACGGCATGTGGGTGGAGGGCACGGCGCAGGCCGCGCTGATCTACCGCCTGCTGGGGCGGTCCGACAACGCGCAGCGGCTTCTGGCCGAGGTCGCCAAGGAGGTCAGCCGCGGCGGCCATGTCTGGGCGACGCGCGAGGACAGCATCACCACCGGCCTCGCCATCGGGCCGGACAGCACCACGGACGATTTCCGCTACTACCGCCGCCCCCATCTGGCGGTGACGGCCTGGACGGTTCTGGCCGCCGTGGGCTGGAACCCGTTCACCGGTGAGCGGGTGAAGTAAAAAAATCCTTCTCCCCTCTGGGGAGAAGGTTGGGATGAGGGGGCGCCCGCAGGGCGGATACGCACTGCAATAAGGCTGCGTTTCCGGCCTGTGGCCGCCCCCTCACCCTGCCCCTCTCCCCGCTTTCGGCGGACCACAGGTCCGCCTGTCGCGTCAGCGCAAACTTCGTTTGCGCGTGAGCGGAGGGGAGAGGGAATTTGGTGGCTTACTTGCGGACCTTGTTGATCTCGCCCTGCAGTTCGTTCAGCAGGTCGGCGCCGCCGTCGGCGGCGAACTTGTCCATGGCCGGCTTGACCATCTCACGCATGCGGCCCAGCTCGGCGTCGCTCAGCTCGTTGATCTGCATGCCCTTGTCCTTCAGGTAGGCGATGCTCTGCTTCGACGCCTCGCGGCTGTCCTTGCGCTCGAAGTCGCGCGAGGCTGCGGCGGCCTCGGCGATGATCTTGCGCTCGTCGCTGGACAGGCCATCGTACCAGCGCTTGGAGGCCAGAACGATCCACGGGCTGTAGACGTGCTTGGAAATGGTCAGGTACTTCTGGACCTCGTAGAACTTCGAGGACTGGATGGTGGTGACCGGGTTCTCCTGGCCGTCCACGGTGCCCGTCTCCATGGCGGTGAACAGCTCGGAGAAGGACAGCGGCACGGCGTTGGCGCCGAAGCCGTTGAACATGTCGATGTAGACCGGGTTCTGCATGACGCGCAGCTTGATGCCCTTCAGGTCCTCGACCTTCTCGACCGGGCGCTTGCTGTTGGTCAGGTTGCGGAAGCCGTTCTCCCAGTAGACGAGGCCGACGAGGCCCTTCTCGTTCAGCTTGGCCGCCAGCTTCTGGCCGAACGGGCCGTCGAACACGGCGTCGGCCTCCTGCTCGTTGTTGAACAGGAAGGGCAGGTCGAAGACGGCGAAGTCCTTGACGATGCCGACCAGCGTGGCGGTCGAGCCGACCATCATCTCTTGCGCGCCACCGATCAGGGCGTTCTGCATCTGGATGTCGCTGCCCAGGCTGGCGTCGGCGAAGCCCTTGACCTTCAGCTTGCCGCCGGAGCGCTTGGACATCTCCTCGACGAAGAACTTCACGGCGCGGCCCTGGTTGCTGCTCTCCGACAGGCCGTAGCCGAAGCGGATCAGCCGCGGCTTGATGTCCTGGGCGGAGGCGGCGACGGGGGCGAGGATGGCGGCGGCGAGGCCGGTCGCCAGAAGAACGGAACGGAGCAGCTTCATGGGTCGGTTCTTCCCTGTAGCGTGTTGTGATTAATGGCGGAACAGAGTCAGCGGGGCCGTGACGATCTCCGGGACGGCGATCAGCAGGCTCAGCAGAATCAGGTAGGTCAGCAGGAACGGCCAGATGCCGCGCGTGGCGCTTTCCAGCGAGATGCGGGCGACGCCGCACACCACGTTCAGCACCGTGCAGACCGGCGGATGGATCAGGCCCAGCGTGCCGGTCAGGACGAACATCACGCCGAAATAGGTCGGGTCGATACCCGCCGCCGCGGCCAGCGGGGTCAGCACGGGGCCGAGCACCAGGATCGTCGGCGTCAGGTCCATCACCGTGCCCACGGCCAGCAGCAGCAGCGTGATGGCGACCATCAAGAGCTTCGGATGCTCCAGCAGCGGCGACAGCATCTCGTTCATCTGCTGCGGCAGGTCGGCCAGCGTCACCATGTAGGACGACACCAGCGCCGCCGCGCACAGGAACATCACCGTGCTGGTGGTGCGCGCGGCCTGGACCAGCAGCGGCACCAGATCCTTCAGCGTCACCTGCCGGTAGACGAACAGCGCCACGACCAGCGAGTAGACGGCGGCGACCACCGCGGCCTCGGTCGGGGTGAAGATGCCGCCGCGCAGGCCGCCGATGATGATGACCGGCAGGGCCAGCGCCCAGACGCCCTCGACCAGCGCGGTGCGGCGCTCGCCCCAGCTCGCCTTGGGCTGCAGCTTCACGGTCATGCCGCGCACCACGAACATCCAGGTGATGACCAGACCGGCGCCCATCAGCAGGCCGGGCACGATGCCGGCCATGAACAGGCCGCTGATCGAGGTGTTGGTGGTCACGCCGAAGATAATGAAGGGCATGCTGGGCGGGATGATCGGGGCGATGATGCCGCCCGAGGCGATCAGGCCGGCGGAGCGCGGCACCGGATAGCCGTTGTCGCGCATCATCGGGATCAGCAGCGTGGCGAGCGCCGCCGTGTCGGCGATGGCCGAGCCGGACAGGCTGGCCAGCATCACCGAGGCGCCGATGGTCACATAGCCCAGGCCACCGCGGATGTGCCCGACGAGGCTGACCGCGAGGTTGATGATCCGCTGCGAGATGCCCCCGGCGTTCATCAGCTCGCCGGCCAGGATGAAGAAGGGCACCGCCATCAGCGGATAGTTGTCGGCGCCGCTCAGCATGTTCTGGGCGACGAGCTGGGCGTCGAAGAAGTCGAGATGCACCATCAGCGCCACGCCCGTCAGCATCAGGGCAAAGGCGATGGGCATGCCGAGCAGCATCAGGCCGAACAGCGAGGAGAGGAAGACCGCAAGGGCCATGGAACGGGCTCCGCTTTCAGAAGGCCGGACGGTGTCAATGCTCGGCGATGGCGCCGCCCTGCGGGGCGGTGGCGCCGTGGGGGTCGCCGTTGCCGGGGATGTGCGCCGTCGCGTCGCCCGACAGGATTCGCCAGAGGTTGGCGAGGATCGTCAGCGCCATGGCGATCGCCGGGAAGAAGCCCGCGGCGGCGTAGAAGGCCATGGGGAAGCTGAGCACCGTGGAGCGCGTCTCCATCCCGATCAGAAGCTGGAACCAGCTTCCCTCGATGAACAGCCACAGCGCGTAGATCATCAGCAGATGGCTGATCACCGCGCAGGCCCGGCGGACGCGGACCGGCAGGCGCGACTGGAGGATGTCCAGCCCGAGATGCTGGTGACGGCGCAACGCCAAGGTGGCGCCCAGGAAGACCAGCCAGACGAACATCAGGCGGGCCAGTTCCTCAGCGGCGACGATGCCGCTGTTGAAACCGTACCGCAGAACCACGTTGCCGAAGACCAGCGCCACCATCACGGCGAGCATCAGCGCCATGATCCATTCGGTGACCATCTCCAGCGCTTCCACCATGCGCTTCATGCACACTCCTCGGCCCGCCTCGCGGCGGGGCTCACCTGATCGGAAGGGGCGGCGGCAGGGAACGACGCGGGAAGGCACGGGCGGCGCGACGCACCGGCAGCGGGGCCGGGCGGCGGGTCGGAGTTCCTCCCACTTGGTCTCTTGCCGGGGTCTCTTGCCGGGACCTTGAATTTTCTGTGTCGGAAAATAGAGGAGTCCCGCAACCGAGTGAAGAAGATTTTCTTCATAACGCCGTCAAAACCGCCGAACAATAGGCATAGCGACGAAAATTATCTTCACAAGCCGCCCTGCCCCGCATAGCTTGTGGGCCAAGGACTGCGGCGCGACGACGACGCGCCGACAGGTTCTGGTGCGCTATGCCGTTCGCGCCGGCGGTGGTACGGTCCGCCGCCCAAAGACGCCCCGGGACCAAGAATGCCGGGGACCAAAAACGCTTTTAGGGATGGACGGTCCGTTTCGATGCTCCAGCCGGTGAACATCCTCGATCACATCCGCGGCCGCCTGCCGGAGCTGAAGCGTTCCGAAGCCCAGGTCGCCGAGATGGTGCTGGTCGAGCCGCAGAAGGTCCTGGGGCAGAGCATCACCGTGCTGGCCCAGGCCGCTGGGGTCAGCGAGGCGACCGTCGTCCGCTTCTGCCGCAGCATCGGCTGCGCCGGCTTCCCGGATTTCAAGCTGCGGCTGGCCGAGGGGCAGGCCCGCGGCACCCCCTTCGTCAGCCAGGACGTGGCGCCGGACGACGAGACTCCGACCGTCGCACGAAAAATCTTTTCATCCGCCGCCGCCGCCCTGAACGACGCGGCCGGCGCGCTCGACATGGCGGCCGTCTCCCGCGCCGTGGAGCTGCTGGCCGACGCCTCCAGCATCCTGTGCATCGGCACCGGCGCCTCGGCGGTGGTGGCGGAGGACGCGGCGCACAAGTTCATGCGCTTCGGCATGGCGGCGCAGGCCAGCGCCGACCCGATGATGGTCCGCATGCTGGCGGTCAACCTGGGAGCGCGCGGCGTCCTGCTGGCGATCTCCAACACCGGGCGCACCGTGATGGTGACGGAACTGGCGCAGATGGCCCGCGACCTTGGCATCCCGGTCATCGCGATCACCGCGCCGGACTCGCCGCTGGCCGCGGTGTCGTCGGTCGCCATCGGCCACACCCCGGTCGAAGACGCGGAAATCTACACGCCGATGGCCTCCCGCCTCGTCCATCTGGCGATCATCGACGTGCTGTCCACCGGCGTGGCGCTGAAGCTCGGCGCCGAGGCGCGGCACCATCTGGCCAAGGTGAAAGCCGTGCTGTCCGGCACCCGCTCCTCCCACGGCAAGCCCGCCCGGGGTCGCCAGCGGGCGTAGCTTTTTCCCTCTCCCCTCTGGGGAGAGGGTTAGGGTGAGGGGGTTGTGCGTGTACCGGACCTCCCGCCACGCACACCCCCCTCACCGGCTCTCAGCGGATGCCGGAGGCATCCGCCTGCCACCGTCAGCGCTAGGCCTCTGGCCAGCGCGAGAGGCCCTGCGGGCCACCCTCTCCCCGGAGGGGAGAGGCTATTTATCCAAGGCGACGAAACAGCCTCCCCCTTGCCATCCGGCCCGGCTTGGTCCAATTGGTGCGCCGCCGTTCCCGATTCACAGACAGTACTCGCCCATGCCCGCCATTGCCCTCAGCGTTGCCCCGATGATGGAGCTAACGGACCGCCATTGCCGGAGCTTCCATCGCCTGCTGTCCAAGAACACGCTGCTCTACACCGAGATGGTCACCACCGGCGCCGTGCTGCACGGCGACCGCGAGCGGCTGCTCGGCTACGACGCGGCGGAGCATCCGGTGGCGCTCCAGCTCGGTGGGTCGGACCTGGCGGACTTGGCCGCCTGCGCCCGCATCGCGGAGGAGTGGGGCTATGACGAGGTCAACCTGAACGTCGGCTGCCCGAGCGACCGCGTGCAGTCGGGCCGCTTCGGCGCCTGCCTGATGGCGGAGCCCGATCTGGTCGCCCGGCTGGTCGGCGCCATGCGCGAGGCGGTGTCGATCCCCGTCACCGTCAAGTCGCGGATCGCCATCGACGAGATGGAGGAATGGCCGACGCTGGACCATTTCGTGCGCACCGTGTCCGCCGCCGGCTGCACCCACTTCATCGTGCACGCCCGCAAAGCGTGGCTGAAGGGTCTCAGCCCCAAGGAAAACCGGGACATCCCGCCGCTGCGCTACGACCTCGTGCACCGGCTGAAGCAGGAGAACCCGCAGCTCACCATCGCCATCAACGGCGGCATCCGCACCCTGGACGAGGCGGAAGGACACCTCGCCACGCTGGACAGCGTGATGATCGGGCGCGCCGCCTACGAGACGCCCTACATCCTGGCCGACGCCGACCGCCGCCTGTTCGGCGGGGAGCCCGGTCCCGACCGCTACGCGGTGGTCGAGGCCATGGCGGCCTATGCCGAGGAGCGGATGCGCCAGGGGGCGCCGCTGTCGGCGATCACCCGGCACATGCTGGGGCTGTTCCAGGGCCTTCCCGGCGCCCGCGCGTGGCGGCGCCACATCAGCGAGAACGCCCATCTCCCCGGCGCCGGACCGGAGGTTCTGCTGAAGGCCGCGGCGCTGGTGCCCCGCCGGGAAACGGTCACGCAGCCAGCGGGATGAGCGCGGCAAGCGTCAGGCAGACGACGATGGTCAGGCGGGTCCGCAGCGCGCCGAACCAGCGGGGGTAGCGTCCATCCGCCGCCGCGCTGCGGTCCACCGCCCAGGCGAGGAGGAAGGACAGGATCAGCGCCGGCACCGTCAGGCCGGACGGCAGCAGGGTCGCGCTCCACCCCAACAGCGACGGCGCGACTCCCCAGGCCAGCCACGCCGGCCCGCTCGTCTCGCCATCCCTCCCCGCGAGGATGCGGCCCCAGTGGATGGCGCCGATGAAGGACAGGATCGACACCGCGTAGACGACCACCGCCCGAACCACGGCAGCCTGCCCTTCGCCCTCCGTCATCCAGGCCAGCGCGGTGCCGCCGACGAAGGGAAGCAACCCGCCGTAGGACAGCAGCCGGACGACCGAGGCCCGGCGATCATCGATGGGCAGCGCGTCCATGCGCTTACGGCGTCGGAGAGGAGGAGGCCAGCGCCTTGTCCACCGCCGCGGCCAGCGTGGCGGACTCCGGCGTGACCGAGCTGCCGAACCATTCCAGCAGCCGTCCGTCGCGGCCGATCAGGATCTTGTGGAAGTTCCAGCGCGGCACACCCTGCGGCCCGGTGACCGCCGCCGCCCAGCGGTAGAGCGGATGGGCCTGCGGTCCGGTGACAGACTGCTTCTCCATCAGGGGAAAGTCCACGCCGTAGTTGAGTTCACAGAAGGATGCGACCTGGGCGTTGCTGCCGGGCTCCTGCCCGCCGAAATCGTTGCTCGGCACCCCCAGCACGACCAGCCCGCGCTCCCGCCGTCCGGCCCAGAGCTTCTGCAGCCCCTCGTACTGGCCGGTGTAGCCGCATTGCGACGCCGTGTTGACCACCAGAACCGCCTTGCCCCGGAAGGCATCGGGCGCGAGCTTGCCGCCGTCGATGGCCGGCAGAGGCAGCGCAGCCCAGTCGAGCGCGTCGGGCTCCGCCCGGCTGCCGTCCGCCGCGTCCGCGCCGGGGACGGCCGCGGACAGCATCAGGACGGCGGACAGCATCACGGCGGCGGATTGGGCGGTATCGCGGATCGTCGGCATGGCGGTCTCCCGTTCGGCGGCGCTGGTCTGTACGGCCACGTTCTATACGACGGCCGAAGCGCATCGGATCATGCACGCGCATGGGTGCCATGGCCATCTTGCCATGCGTCGGATGGGCGCCTCTGCTTTAGGGTTGTGCCCCCGCACGCCCCAGACCATAGACCGGCCGACGTCCCCCATGCGCCTTCTCATCCTGATGCTCGGCCTCGCCGGTTTCGCGAGCGCCTTTTCGCTGCGCACCACCGACCCGATGCTGACCGTCATCGCGTCGGACCTCGGCATCGGCGTGGCCGAGGCGGCCCTGCTCTCCTCCGCCTACACCCTGCCCTACGCGGCGATGCAGCTCATCCTGGGGCCGGTCGGCGACGCCATCGGCAAGACGCGGCTGATCCGCCTGTCGCTGGTCGTCCTGACCATCGGCGTGGCGCTGTCGGCGGTGGCGCCCGGCTATTACACGGTGCTGGCCTCGCGGATGCTGGCCGGCGCCTTCGCCGGAGGGATCATCCCGGCCTCCATGGCGCTGATCGGCGACCGGGTGGTCTACACGGAGCGGCAGTTCGCCATCAGCCGCTTCCTGCTGGCGGTGATCCTCGGCCAGATGTCCGGCTCCGCCGTGGCCGGCGCCCTGTCGGAGGTGGCGGGCTGGCGCACCGTCTTCGCCCTGGCGGCGGTGGTGACCGGCCTGATCGCGCTGACCGCCTTCCTGGTCCTGCGGGGCGAGCGGGAGGAGCGGCATCCCCTGTCCGTGGCCGACGCACGGGCGCGCTACGCCTCCGTCCTGGCGAATCCGGTGTCGGTCTGGGTCTTTGCGACGGTGGCGGCGGAAGGGCTGCTGATCTTCGGCGTCTTCCCCTTCGTCGCCCCCATGCTGTCCCGCCACGGGGCGGAGGGCGCGTTCGAGGCCGGGGTGACGCTCGCTGCCTTCGCCATCGGCGGAGTCGTCTACAGTTTCGTGGTGCGGCGCTTGCTCGGTACGCTCGGCCAATGGGGGATGATGGGGGCCGGCGGCCTCGTGGCCGGCGGGGCCTATCTGGCGATGCTCGCCCCGGTGCCCTGGCCGGTGGTGTCCCTGCTGTTCCTGGTCGCCGGCTTCGGCTTCTACATGCTGCACAACACCATGCAGACTCAGGCGACCGAACTGGCAGCGACGGCGCGCGGGTCGGCGCTCGCCCTCTTCGCCTCTTCCTTCTTCCTGGGGCAGGGGATCGGGCCGGTGGTCTATGGGGCGGTCGCCCATCAGGTCGGCCTGCCCGCCCTGTTCCTGTTCGGCGGCGTGCTGACCATGCTGCTGGGCGTCGGGGCGGTGCGGGTGATCCGCCGGCCAGCGTGACGGGTGGGCGTGACGGTTCGGCCCGACTGATATTTCAATATTTCGGATATCCCCAGATTCTGTGGATAACTCTGTTGGCGAATCGAGGGGTAACCGAAGGGACAGGCGGCCCCTCAAGGGGTCCGGCAGAAATGCCCGATTTTTAGGCACATTAGAAAACCGCGCCGATCAAGGATTTTCCACGCGCTGGCCTTGCTTTCACCCCCGGGCCGGCGGCTGCCCCGCCCGGCAACGGGAGTCAAGCGAAGGATGCGCGGCCCTGTGAACAACTTTTCTTGACAGATCTTGCGGGCCACGGCAAAGGGCTGCTCCAGGCGCCGAGACGGCTTGCGCGCCACCGGTCCGCGGAGCACTCTGGCGTTATGTTCACCGTCAGCGAGAGCGAAGCCGAAACGATCCGCCGGGCCTTCCACGACCGCGGCGAATGGTCCGCCGTGGTGGAGCTGCGCCGGCTGTTCCCGGTCTTCGCCAACAACCCGGAGGCGCTGCGCTGCGTGCGCGCCATCGCCGGCTGGCAGCCCCTCCCCGACCCAGCCACGGCTCCACCCAAGGTAACCCCGCTGCGGCGCCGCAAGCCGGCGGAGCCGCAGCCCTAAGTCAGGTGGCGGTGCGCGGCCCACGTTCGGTGAGGGTGTCGGCCAGCGGCACGACCTTGCCGCCGTCGGCCACCACCTGAAGCTCCGGAACGCCGGCGTGGGCGCGGCGCTCGGCCAGGAGAACCTCCAGCATCGCCTCGACCTTCGGCATGTGGACGGTTTGCTGGTCGAAGGGCATCTGGATGCCCTGTTCGCGGAACTGCTCCAGGATGCGCATGCGCAGTTCGTTGCGCACCGGGATGATGTGCTCGGTGTTGGCGACGAAGCAGCGCAGTTCGAACTCCGGCCCGCTCGGCCCGAAATCGCGGAACATCACCACCGGCTCCGGGTTGCGCAGCACCTGGGCGTGGCCGTAGCCGATCCGCAGCAGCAGCGCGTAGACCTGCCGGGCGTCGGTGTCGTAGGTGATGCGGACCTTGATCTCGATGCGGGTGGTCTTGTCCTTCAGCGTCCAGTTGACCACCGACTTGGAGATGAACTCCGAGTTCGGGATGATCACCGAGGCGCGCTGGAAGGTCTGGATCTCCGTCGCGCGCACACTGATGCGGCGCACGGTGCCCTCAAGCCCGTTGACGACCACCCAGTCGCCCACCTTCACCGGCCGCTCCACCAGCATGATCAGGCCGGAGATGAAGTTGCTGACGACGTTCTGCAGGCCGAAACCGATACCGACCGACAGGGCCGACGCGATCATGGCGAGGCTGGACAGGTCGAGCCCCAGCGTGCCGACCGACATCAGCACCGCCATGGTGGTGCCGAGATAGCCCACACCCATGCGGATGGAGTTGCGCACGCCGTCGTCCATGTTGACGCGGCCGAGGATGCGCTCGTCGAGCTGGCGCTGGATGAAGCGGGTTACCGCGACGACGACGCCCAGCACCATCAGCGCCGACATGATGTCGCCCGGCGCGATGCGCACGCCGCCCACCGTGACGCCGCTGAGGAAGCCGTCGGCCAGCCCCTTCATCTCCGACAGGGTCATGCCGGTCAGCGGCAGCAGGAAGAAGGCCGCCACGGTCAGCAACAGCCCGTCGATCACCGTCCGCCCGGCCTGCCCAAGCATCCGCCGGCCGCGGTCGGTGGCGATCACGATGTCGCGGACCTCGGCCACCTGCCCGCTGCCGCGCTCCAGCAGGACGCACAGCAGCTCGCGCAGGACGCCGCGCGCCACCAGAAGGACGCCGCCGATGATGAGCGTGGTCAGCATCAGCTTCGAGGCGTAGATCGCGCCGACCAGATAACCGGCCCCCGAGGCGACCAGCGAGGCGAGCGCCACCGCGCCGATCAGCAGGCGCAGCCGCAGCCCGACGACCCGCGGACGGACGGGTGGCGCCTCCTCGGCCTCCGCCGCGGCAGGGGTTGCGGCCGGCGGCGGCAGGGTGACGTCCAGTCCGGCCCCGGGCGTCGGCTCGGGGCATCCGCAATCGTCGGTCGCCTCGGCCTCCGGCTGCGGGGCGGCGAGCCAGAGGTGATCGGGGTAGAGGAACAGCAGCGACATGGCGATCAGCGCCATGGTCCCGAAGCCGGTGATCGAACGCAGTTCCGGCGGGGTGAACATCCCCTCCGACAGGGCGATGCCGGTGCCGGCCAGGGCCAGCCCGATCATGACGAGCGGGACGCGGCGGACCAAGCGCCGCGCGCTGTCCGGGTCGAGGTTGGCGAGCTGCCAGGAGGGATGGTCAGGCGCCAGGGTGGCGCGGGCGACGCCCGTCACCAGGAAATAGGCGGTCAGGCCCCCCGACACCCCGACCACCAGAGCGGTCAGCGGACCGGCGTCGGCTGCGTCGCGCAGCAGCCCGACCAGGGCGCCGCTCAGCACCAGCGTCGGCACCAGCGGCACCAGGCAGCGGGCCAGCGCCTCCACCGCCATCGCCACCACCCGCTGGCGGTAGCTGGGCCGCTCCTCCAGATCGCGGTGGCCGTAGCGGCGCAGCAGCACCCGGCGCACCGGCCAAGCGACCAGGAACAGCACGGCGGCGAGCGCGCCCAGACCGTACAGGCGGCCGCGCCATTCGTCGTCGCCCATCACGATGCCGAAGGCGCGTCCGATGCGCTCCTGCACATAGGCCGTCTGCTCAGGCAGCGCGGCCCAGGTGGCGGGCAGCAGCGGCACCGGACCGCGCCGGACGATCTGCTCGGTGAGCTGGGTCATGCGCTGGTCGGCGGCGGTGCGCAGCAGGATGTCGGCGCGCGTGACGATCAGTTCGGTCTGCTTGGTCCGCCCTTCCGCCTCGCCGATGGTCTGGGTCAGGCGCTTGCGCTCCGCGGCGATCCCCGCCTCCTCCGGCGGAGCGCCCTGGGCCGGCGGCGGACCAAGCGCGTCCAGCATGCGCTGGGCTGTGTCGCGGGCCGCCGCCGCCGCCGCGCCGGCTTCCCGGACCTCGTGCTGGATCTTGGCCAGATCGGCCCGCAGGGTCTCGTATTCCGTGTTCGCCAGATCACCCCCGGCGATGCGGTTGGCCGCCCTCTCCAACGCGTTCTGCCATTGCGGCAGCTTGGTCTTGAAGTCCGCCGCCGCTTCCGCCGCCGGAGCGGCGGACTGGGCCAGGGCTGATGGAATCACGGCACCCACCGCAAGCGCACCGCACAGCATCAGGACTGCCAGAAGCCGGCCAATCCGGCAGCGGAAGGCGGAGGAAATCTGCATCACCGTTCGAAATCTCTTGTTGGCGAAAGGCTGCGGCCCCGGCGAACCGGGAAAAGGGATACCTATACTCTTCGGCGTCGCGGCAAAAGTATGGCACGCCGTGTCACCAGGATGTGACAGAGAGGTTCGGAAGCGCGCATCCGTTCGAGGGAGACGGGGCGAGGCGCCTGTTCCGGGGTCCGGTGTTTCATGCACCTGCCTGCCGATTGAGCATGGCGTGGTTGCGTGTCTTGATGATACAGGTTGCGCATCGTCGCTTCATACGCACGTCATCATCATGGCCGGCCTGACCGACATCGACCGCACCCTCCTCCGCACCGCGCTGAAGGCCGCAAAGCGCAACGACGTCCCCTCTGTCGGGATGCCGACCGAGACGCTGGAACGGCTTCTGGAGTATCTGGCGGTCCTTGAAGGGGCGCAGCCCAGCACCCAGTCCGAAGGCGCCCCGGGGTCGAACTGACCCTTCAACCATTGCTTGGCCGGCAATGGCAGTACGTCTCACCCTGACACTGCATACTATCGTATGCCTACCAGCCGGCGCTGGACCTATGCAGCCACTGAACGGCACGTTGTGACATTGAATTCGAGTCGCAACCGATGCTCGACTAACCCTATCGAACGGAGTAAGACTTTGGGACCCACTCCTTCAGGCGGACGATCCCATTGTGCCAGTTTGCCACACCGGAATGCGGTCACGCCTGTCGCGCGATCAGGCTCGTCCGCGAACACAGCCGCGGACCCGTGGGCTTGGACGCGCGCGCCTATTTGATCCGGGTCGAGCGTCGGCTCATGCAGTTCCATTGCGGCGCTCCGCTGGGCATTCCAACGGAAGCGGCGCCGCCCCGCGAGGCCGCCGAGTAATCGGCCGTCACCCCCGCATACCGTCACTCAATCCCGCCCGCTGGGGGCATCGGAACGGCCCCGGTCCGGTTCGCGGCCCCGGTCCTCCTCCCCCTGACGGCCCTTATCCGTTGCCTCGTCGCGTTCACGCTGACGCTGCCATTGATCGAACTTCTCGGGGTCGGTCACCAGATCGATAACGGAAGGCTTCCGGTTGCCGTCGTCGCGCTGTGCGGGCATGAACACCTCCATCGCTGCGCCACACCTGTCCTTTTGCACATCAACAGCGCAAAGGGCCCGGCGCACCAAGCCCCGCAAGGGGAGAACCCCACAAGCACAGCCTTGCTCCTTTGGCGTCCGGTTTTTGACACAGCACACCCCCGCCCGAATCCTTAGCCTGCGACAACGATCAAGACACAGTCGGGGGCGGAATGCTGCGGTTGGGAACACGGGTGAGGTTTGCGGGCCAGGAGGCCCTCGTCGTCGCACGGACCCTTGCCGGTGAGCCGACCTACGACATCCGTCTGGCCGACGGCCGTCTCATCAAATACGCCGCCGAAAGCGACCTGGAACCGATCGAGGGGGATGGGTCCGCACCCCCGCCCGCCTCGGCGCGGCCATCCGGCGACGGCGGCTCCAACCAGGGGGGCATGCAGTGACCCGCGACGACTTCCCCTATTCGCTCCAGCCCTACGCGATGCCGGAGAACGGCGGCGACGGCGCGCAGCCGTCCGACGCCTGGACCCTGGTGCTGTTCCGCGCCGCCGACGAGGCGGAACGCCTGTGGTTTCGCGACCACGGATTCGTCATGGAGGGCCGCCGCTGGGTCCGCCATGCCCCTGTCCCGGACAGCCGTGCCGAGACGCCGGCCTCCGGCGATGCGTCCGAGGACGAGGACTTCGGCGATCGTGAGTCCGACGACAAGGCGCCGGGCA
Source organism: Azospirillum sp. UFLA03-27 (assembly GCF_059803775.1). NCBI lineage: Bacteria > Pseudomonadati > Pseudomonadota > Alphaproteobacteria > Rhodospirillales > Azospirillaceae > Azospirillum > Azospirillum sp. UFLA03-27. The sequence continues at coordinate 42,690 of NZ_JAUQTX010000014.1, forward strand.
CCGGCGGCCCCACTCCGGACGTCGCCGCCTGATCTTCCGTTCCGGCGTCCGCGGCCTTTTCCAGTGCCGGCGCCCCTGTTCGCGGACACGCACGCCCCATGCCCGACAGCCTCGACTTCGACCGGAACGACCTTGGTCCAAACGCACCCGGGCAGAACCATCTGAGCCCCGGCGATCTGAACCGGCCCGCTCCCTCCCCATCCGCGCCGCCCCCTTCCGTATCGCCGTCCACCGTTCCGCAGACCGCCCTGATCCGGCGGCTGCGCCGGGCGGCCTCCGGCAACGTCCCGGCGCCGGAAGGGGTGACGCTTCGTCAGGCCCAGCAGCGCGATGTCATGGTCGGCGCCCATCTGACCCTGAGCATCGATTGGGCGACGGAGGTGGAGGTCCGGCTGGGCGCCGAGATGGTGCGCTTCGCCATCTACTGCCGCAACGCCGCCGAACTGAACGCGACGCTGGCCCGCGACCTGGACGCCGAGGCGGCCTCGTTGGAGACGGCCCATCGCTTCGCCACGCTGCTCGGCCCGCTGGACGAGCGGGTGGAGGCGATGTCCGCGGCGGAGGAGCCGTTGCCGCCCCTGCCGTCGCTGCGCGGTCCCTACTATCTGCATGAGGTCTGCACCGGTTGCGACGGCGGCGGGGTGCGGGCCTGCGGCGGCGACGGCTGCCGCGGCGGCAAGATCCGCTGCACCCACAGCGCGACCGCCGAGACGCCGGATTGCCCGGACTGTGGCGGGCGCGGCCAGCACCGCTGCCCGGTCTGCACGGGCGAGGGTGTGGTCGCCTGCGAGACTTGCAGCGGGGTCGGGCAGTTCACCCACATCCATCACCCCCGCCTGACCGCCCACCCCTCCTACAGCCTGACCGCCCCGCCGGACGCCCCGGCGGCCGTGCGGATGGCGCTGGAGGAGGCCGGCTTCGCCGGTTTCGCGGCGCTCGCCAACCCCGCGCCCGCCACGGTGCGCCATTCCGGCACGCAGCTTCTCTACCAGCGCAGCGGCACGCTGACGGTGGTCGCCCTGTCCTGGGACTGCGACGGCGTGCCGTTCGAGGTGGAAACCGTCGGGCCGGACGCCGACTCCGCGCCCCTTCCCCCCTTTTTGGACACGGTGCTGGCCCCGGTGCTGGCGCGCATCGCGGCGCTGCCACCCGCCGACGCCTTCGCCCTGGCCGGCGCCTACCGCCTGACCCGCTCCATCGCCGAGGCGGTGCTGGACGGCCGGGAACCGGACACCGCGGCGATCGTGGCTGACCATGAGGGCTGCGTCAGCCCCGCCTTCGTGAAGGAAACCGCCGCCGTGCTGGCGGAGCGGTTCGCCGAGACCAGCCGCACCGCCGTGTCACGGAGCTGGATCGCCGCGGCGGGGCTGCTTGCCCTGGTCCTGCTTCTCGTGGCGAGCGTGGACGGTCCGGCTCTGCTGACCGGCGCGACGCCCGAGCAGCCGGCCCCGGCGGCGCTGCGGCTGGGCTGGGACATCGGGCTTCCCATCGCCGCCGGGCTGGGCCTGTGGGCGCTGGTGCGCGGGGTGGTGCGCGGGGCGCTGGCCGCCGCCTTCGGCGGGCCGGTCCGGGCGCCGGACCAGGGGTCCTGGCCGCTCGTCCTGCTGTCCGCCGCGGCGGCGATCCATCTCGGCCTGCTGACGCTGTGGAACGGCGGGCCGGGATTCAGCCGGCTGAACCATCGGCTGGATGTGGAGGCGATCACCCAGGGCCGCGCGCCGATGCCCACCCCGCGCGTGCTGACTCCGGAGGAGCGGATCATGGCCGCCCAGCGGGCGCTGGCCCGGCTGGGTCGCTACGACGGGGCGATTGACGGCAAGATGGGCGAAGGAACCCGGACGGGTCTTGCCAGTCTGACCGGACTGGTCGACACGCCACCGGGCGTGGCGCCCGAAGATCCGCTGGAGTTGGCGGTGGCCATCGCCGCCGACCGCATGGCGGTCAACGTACGGACTCCGGAGCTTCTGGTCGGGCCGGGCTGGAGCAACGCCACCCGCCTGCGCATGAAGCACGACGACCAGCCGATCGTCGCCGGGGCATTCCTTGGGGCGCTGGCCGCATCGGGCACGGAGCGGGCGGCGGCGGGCCAGGAGTGGGTTTCGGGAGATGGCCTGCGATCCGGGTTGATCACCGTGACCGGCCGCATCGCCGACCCGAAGGACCGCGGTCGCCTGTGCTTCGCGCTGACCCACGTCGTGACCACGCCGGCCGGCCGGGATGCCGGCGCGCCGCTGCGCACCTGCCGGACCGCCGGAAACTGGACCCTGGAGGAATGAGGCCTGGAGGAATGGGGAGGGAGATGAGGGGAAGGACCCGCTGCAGGCGGGCATGAAAAAGGGGCCTGAGAAGGCCCCGATTTTCGTATCCATCCGGCGATCCGCCGAAGGAAAGATGGTGCGGTCGAGAAGACTCGAACTTCCACAGCATTTCTGCCACAGCGACCTCAACGCTGCGCGTCTACCAATTCCGCCACGACCGCGACTTCATCATTCGAATGGACTGCGCACAACGGCTCAACCCATTGAATTTCTTTACTTTCCTAAGCCGGACGTTACGCGGCGCCGCGTCGGAATGCAACAACTTTCTCATGTTGAGAGCAACCCGACGACAGGCCGCATCGGCCCGCACGCGCACCCTTCCGAGCGCGCCGCGCCCTGTTATCGCATTCCCAGTGGATAAGCAAGCGGCTTGCGTTTACAGCCCGCTCACGGTGCCGCCGGGAGACGAGCAACGGGGTCAGGCGTCCAGATGACGGCGCACCGCATCGGCGGCCTGCAGAACGGCACGGTGGGCCTGATCGACCAGACGGGTCATGGTGGCGAAGGAGTGGGGAAGCCCGTCATGGACGGCGAGGCGATGGGAAACGTCCGCCTCGGCCAGCCGCTCCGCCAGACGGAGGGAGTCGTCGCGCAGGCAGTCGAGATCCTG